>CAZRMG010000535.1:0-2286 GCA_964601095.1 uncultured Melioribacteraceae bacterium
TAAAAAACATCGTCATTATCGTGCGCCGAAAAGGAATATTCTTTTGCCTGATTTGTTGAACGCAATTTTATGTGGAACGATTGCTATCCTGTTTTTGATGGTAGTATTCGAGTTTTTTCAACGCCGGCAAAATGTTTCGCATTTGCATGAGCTAATAAAATTTCTGCATCGCCAGATTGAAAAGAATGAACAGGAAATTTCCCGTCATCGTTATTATATTGCTATGCTACGCCGTCAGGTGAGCAATCTTGGCGCCGAAGAAGGTGGAGCAGAGGCCGAGGAAAGTTCTGCGGACGCTCATTCTGACAGCAAAATGCTTGAAGCGGCCGTCAAAGAACTTAGCAAAGCCACGGAAACCAAAAGTTCGGCAGAAGATACTCAACAGGCTAATTCTTCCCCATCCGAGGGAAAACGTGAATCTGTCGAAACCAAGGTTGGGGATGAGGAATTGCTCAAAATTATCAAAACGGCCATTCAGAAAAACGAAATCGATATTATCCGCCAACCGATTGTCACTCTGCCGCAACGCAAAGTCCGCCACTATGAATTCTTTTCACGTATTAAAGTCGGTAAGGAAGGGTATATTTCCGCCGGTCGGTTTATTGCTTTGGCGGCAAACGCCAATTTGGTACCGGTTATCGACAATCTTATCCTTGTGCGCACATTGCAATTATTACGTGATGATAAAACCAACGATGTATCATCGGCGTTTTTCTGTAATATTTCGGCTCAAACCCTTAATAATCGCTCGTTTATGAATGATTTGATTGATTTTCTGGATATGAACCCGCAACTTGCTCCGCGTTTGGTGTTTGAAATGAAGCAATCGGATCTGGCCAACCTTAAGGCGGAAACAAAGCGTGTAATTGATGGTTTGGACAAACTCGGATGTCGTTTCTCAATGGATCAGGTGAAATTGCTTGGTATCGATACGGTCGCGCTTGAGGAAAAACGCATCAGCTTTATTAAATTCGAGGCCGGTCGCCTGCTCGAGGAAATCCGCGACAAGGGCAATCTGGCTCGCCTGCGCAAACTCAAAGCCATGATCGAGGCCGCCAATGTCGAGGTTATCGTTGAAAAGATTGAGGACGAAAAGCAAATGCTTGATTTGATGAGTCTGTATATCGACTATGGTCAGGGTTATCTCTTCGGTGCCCCGAAGTAAAGGTATAAAACCCCACCCTTCAGGGAGGGGTAAGGGGGAGGGTGAAAAAGTGTTAAAACCACTACGGACACAACGAAATAATGCAAATAATTGATAATTGAACAAAACCCGTAGTGTTCGTTGTGTTAAAAAACAAAATATTTTCGCTTCGCGGTAGTAATTTTACGAAGAACTTGGTGCCTTGGTGTCTTGGTGGTTAAAAAACAAAATACGTCATCCTGAACTAGTTTCAGGATCCACAGTAAAAAAGAATGGATGCTGAAATAAATTCAGCATGACGAAGATATAAAGAAAGGAAAATGCAATGAATAAATTATCAATCATAATTTTATCTGCCATCGTTGGGATTATCTCGGCATATGGTACGGTGAAAATCGTTGTTCCGCAAAACGTCACGCAGATTGAAGCGCAAAAAGAATCTGTTTATGACCGTGTGATGCGCACAGGGACGATACGTTGTGGGTACGGAATTTTTCCTCCTGTTGTTATAAAAGATGCCAATACGGGAAAAATGTCGGGTCTTTTGGTTGATTTGACCGAAGATATGGCCAAAGAGATAGGTTTGAAGGTTGAATGGACAACAGAAGTTGATTGGGGGCAAATCGGACAGGCACTTGAAAGTAATAAAATAGATATGATGTGCGCAGGAATATGGGCCAGTGCGGCGCGTGGAAAATTGATTGGTTTTTCTGATCCGATTTTCTTTAGCACCGTTGATATTGTTGCCCGCGCCGATGATAATCGCTTTGATAATAATTTTAAAGCCATCGATGATAACTCTGTTACAATTGCTACTAATGACGGTGATATGTCACAAGAAATTGCGGATAAAGATTTTCCTAAAGCAAAACAATTTGCCAAAGTTCAAATTGCTGGCGAAGAGCAACTGTTTATGAATGTAGTTACCGGAAAGGCAGATGTCACTTTTTCCAATCGTTCGATTGTGTATGAATATATAAAGAGCAATCCGAATTCAATAAAACTTGTTCCTGTGGATAAACCTATCCGTCTTTTTGAAAATACTTATGGTGTATATATTAAAGAAACAGCATTTCTTGAGATGATTAATACGGCACTTCATCAAATGATAAATAATGGCACAGTTGATAGATTATTGGCAA
>CAZRMG010000536.1:0-2284 GCA_964601095.1 uncultured Melioribacteraceae bacterium
AAGGCCCCTGTCGTTATGGCAATGCACTGCAACTTTTGGAGAAAGATTTCTTTTTGCAAATTCGTCTTTCAATTTTGAAATATAATCAAACATACTTCTGTTTGTGCCGGGAACCATATATCCGGTAGTATCGGCAACACTAATAATATCTGCACCGGCCTCAACAGCGGCAACAGCGGCTTTAACTACATTTTCAAATTGTGATCGAACAGTATCTTCGGGAGTATAACGAATTAAAAGATCAGGTTTTTGTGATTTTGCATATTTAATTACATCTGCAATTAACGAAATTGCCGTATCGAGATCTTTCTTAAACACAGTCTCAAGTCTTTCATCGGATACGCAGTAAAAAATCCCAATAAATCCTACACCGCATTCGAGGGCAAGATCAACATCTGATTTTAAAGAACGCGAATGAGCGCCCACAATTGCTTTGTAATCTTTTTGAGCGATTGACTTTACGGCAGCGTGAATTTCAGACGTAACCATAGGATGACCGGCTTCAATAATATCGACGCCTACTTCATCCAACAAATTTGCTATAGCAAGTTTGATATGCTTATCGAAATAAACACCCGGTGTTTGTTCGCCTTCTCGTAAAGTAGAATCTAAAACCCAAACCAATTATTCACCCCAGTCTTCTTCTTCTTGAGGAGCTTCGCTAAGGGTCGGCGGTTCTAAAGAAGCAACTTCCAATTCGGTACCGCATTCAGGGCATTCAATTAATTCGCCTGCAACTGTTCCTTCAGCTAAATCTATAGATGCACCGCACACAGGACATTCCGCTTTCATTACTACTCCATTATAAAATATTTTTGTGTGCGAAAATAAAAAATATTTCACGCCTTTGCAATAAACTCAGTTTTGTTTCTTTAATTATTTTTTATTTTATGTATAATTATTCATCAATATGCATAGATATAACTGTATCATTCTGCTGGGTAATTCCAACTTATTACCCTACTGAAAGTCCGTAATTTGAAAAAACACCATAATATCAAAATTCTATTTGGCATTTATTAAAATATAGAACAAAACCCGTGGTTTTCTTGTTACTAATTAAAAAGAGAGATTAAACATTAATGAAAAAGAATAATATTGAAGATTATCACAAACAGTTATTTGATCACTTTGGATTCAACTTCGGTTTTGTAGCAGATATTTTCGAGAAATACCTCGAAGACAAAGATTCCGTTTCGGACTATTGGATTAATTATTTCGATAAACTTACTTCGGATAACGGCAAAAACGATAGCAAGATATTAGCAGATAATAAAATATCACAAACCACAAAACAAATCTCCAATAAACAAATTGATCAAAACACTATCGACACAACCCAATTGATTACCGGAGTTGGCGCCAAAATTATCGAGAATATGACTGAAAGTTTATCAATACCAACGGCAACATCTTTACGCACAATTTCGGTTAAACTTCTTGAAGAAAATAGAATCATCATAAATCAATATTTAAAAAAAGTTGGGCTTGATAAAGTATCTTTTACTCATATAGTTGCTTATGCAGTTGTTCAAGCGGCAAAAAGAATTAGCGGGATGAATAATTCTTTTGTTTATATAGACGGTAAACCGAATCTTATAAAAAGATCTTTTGTAAATCTTGGAATTGCCGTGGATATTGAGAGAAAAGACGGAACACGTTCATTAATTGTTCCGAATATAAAAAACGCCGACAAGATGAATTTCAAAGAGTTTTATGATGCTTATAATATTTTAGTAAATAAGTCTCGGAATGGAAAACTTGAGCCATCTGATTTTCAAGGTTCAACAATTACTTTAACAAATCCCGGTGGAATAGGAACAGTTTCTTCAACCCCAAGATTAATGGCAGGACAAGGATGTATTATTGCTATCGGTTCAATAGATTATCCTTCGGAATTTAAAGCATTGCATCCAACTTCCCTCGCCTCTCTCGGCATCGGAAAAGTATTAAACATAACAAGTACTTACGATCATAGAATAATACAAGGAGCGGAATCCGGTGAATTCCTTGGATATATCGACAAACTAATTTTGGGTGAAGAACATTTTTATACAAATATATTTAGTGACCTTTCGATACCACAAAAGGCGATTGGTTGGGGTATTGATACCAGTTCAAAGATTATCGGGCAATCCGCCGAGAACGAGCACATCAAAAAACAGGCACTGCTTCTACAATTAATAAATATGTTCAGGGTTCGCGGACATCTTTTGGCTGATTTAAATCCGCTCGGGCAAAAATTCAGTTACAACAAAGAACTTGATCCGGCATTTTATGGATT
>CAZRMG010000537.1:0-2281 GCA_964601095.1 uncultured Melioribacteraceae bacterium
TCTATCCGATATTCACGGTAGAGCTGACTTTGCCGACTGCTCAGATATTCCCTGCCACTACGGCTGCTGATAAGAAATATTGGGCTGCTATCGTATCGGAATTTGATACAACCGGCGGGTTCACTTATTGGGTATCGACTGAATATTTTGCAGGGAATACGCTTCCTACATGGCAGAATGATGGTACAATGTGGTTTATGTATGATGATGGAACCGGCGGTAATGTTGAAGGTGTGATGTCAATTGAAGGGGAATGTGAAACACTTGGATTGAGCGACATCAGTAATGTTGATTTTGCTTATTATCCGAATCCAGTGAAAAACACGCTGAACATTGATTCACAAAAAGCAGTACAGTCTGTATCTGCATTCAATATGACCGGACAGAAAGTAATCAGCAATCTGAAGGTTGAAAACAAAGAAATCGATCTATCTTCTCTTGCGCCTGGCACTTATGTGTTCCGTGCAACACTTGAAGGCGGACAGATTGAAACCTTTAAAATCATTAAAAAGTAAGTTTTAATTAATTTTGATAAATGGCCCCGGAGATCCGGGGCTTTTTTTTGTACAAAATATATTTTCTATTCTAACTTAATTTCATACCATAAAAAAAGTTCCTTTCGGTTTCGGAAGGAACTATAAACATTTAATTATAAATCCTGATCAGACAAAAGGTGTTTTCACCACTTCGGCCAAAACATTTTTATCCCGAATCTGAATGTAAATACTTGTTCCGATTTTGGCGAAATCAATGTTTACATATCCCAGTCCGATTCCTTCTTTGAGCATAGGCGACATGGTTCCGGATGTTACCACTCCCAACGTGTTTTCATATTCGTCTACTATTTTATAATCCTGACGCGGGATTCCCTTCTCAACCATTTTAAATCCGATTAATTTTCGGGTAACACCTTCTTCCTTTTGTTTAGCAATGATATCTCTTGCCACGAAATCTGTATCGAGTTTGGTAATCCAGCCTAATCCGGCCTCAAGTGGTGAAGTTTCATCGCTGATATCATTTCCATACAGACAGTATCCTTTTTCAAGTCTGAGTGTATCACGCGATGCTAGTCCACAAGGTTCAATGCCGAAATCTTTTCCGGCCTCCATTACTTTTTCCCACATACTTTGAGCAGCTTCATTTTTGAAATAAATTTCAAATCCACCCGAACCTGTATAACCGGTAGCTGAAATTATCACGTTTTCAATTCCGGCAAATGTTGCGATTTCGAAGTGATAAAAAGGAATTTCTGAAAGGTTCACATCAGTCAAGGATTGCATAGCTTCGATCGCTTTTGGCCCTTGAATAGCAAGTAGTGACATTTGGTCTGAACGGTTTTCCAACTGCACATTCCATTTATTTTGTTTGTTTATCCAATCCCAGTCTTTATCAATATTGGAAGCGTTTACTACCAGCATCCATTCATCATTTGAAATTTTATAAATGATAAGGTCATCAATGATTCCGCCTTTTTCGTTGGGCATACAAGTATATTGAGCTTGTCCGATGGATACTTTTGATACATCATTTGTTCCGATGTGTTGTAATAAACTTTCAACTTCAGGGCCTTTTGCAAAAAACTGTCCCATGTGGCTGACATCAAAAACGCCGACCCCTTCCCTCACGATCATATGTTCGTGGTTGACTCCTTTGTATTGAACCGGCATTTCAAATCCGGCAAATGGAACCATTTTGGCTCCTAAGTCTTTATGAATCTGATTAAAGGCTGTAACTTTCATTTGTAATCTGTTTTAAATGGATAATTACAAATGTATTAAAATAAGCGAAGATATTTTGCGATTTAAATCAGTCTACAATTTTCTGGTGCATGGCATAAAGAACAAGTCCTACTCTACTTTTTATATTGAGTTTATCAAATAAAACCTGACGGTATCCGTCAATTGTTTTAGGACTTAGCGACATTTCTTCTGCGATTTCTTTGTAGGTCATTTCGGTGCAAACGAGCTTCAAGAAACGTATTTCCTGATCTTTAAGTGCTTCATGAGGTTTTTGTGGCTTTGCATTTACACTGTTCAGCAAAGCAGAACTTACCACATCATTGTGATAAAAACCGTTGGAAAGTACATGATCCAAAGCAAATTTCAAATCGCCAGGTGTTGTATTTTTCAGCAAATAACCATTGGCTCCGTTTCTTACCGCCTGAATGATATTGCTTTCTTCATCATTCATGGAAAGAATGAGGACTTTTAAATCGGGTTGCTTTGATCTGATCCATGCGAGGGTTTCAAATCCGTTCATTAGTGGCATATTCAAATCGAGT
>CAZRMG010000538.1:0-2277 GCA_964601095.1 uncultured Melioribacteraceae bacterium
TTTTCTATCGGTTCGGTTGGTAAATCATGAGCTGTTTTGCAAGCCCATTCGCATTTTCTGCAGCCGATGCAAACTGTGGTATCGACAAGAACGCCCATTCTGTCTTCCGATAAAACATTTTTTGGCGCTGCTATTAATTTGCTGGAAGACAACCCGGCTACTCCCGTACCGACAATTGCAGAAGTTTTTAGAAAATCTCTGCGGGATTGTTTAGCCATTTATAACCTCCAAATAATTGAATCAAGTTGAGGTGCTTCATTATTTTAGGATAATAGAATAATGGAGACTTATATCCGTTTCGAACTTACGAGAAAAATATGTGCCAAGCAATTTGCTTTTTAAAAACTCGAAAAATTACGCGCAATCTTTATTTAGCCGTGATTTTTTAGTACCTTCAAACCTCAAATTCAAGAAAATAATATCAACCATGGGAAAGAAAAAAACTACCGATTTGCCGCAATTGCGCAATAAAATAAACGGCATTGATGCCGACATCATTAAACTTTTAGCAGACCGCAGAAAACTTAGCAAAGAAGTGATTATTGCGAAGGAACAAGGACATAGCCCGATACGCGATACAAAACGGGAAGCGGATTTACTGGATCGGCTTATGAAAGTCGGAAAAAAATCCGGGTTAGATGCTCACTTTGTGTCGAAAATATTTTATGAGATAATTGAAGACTCTGTACGATTTCAACAGAATTATGTTCAAAAATCATTGAATGAGAAAGCGAAACAGAAAAATCTTAGAATTGCGATTCAAGGAATTGAAGGCGCATATAGTTATATGGCCGCAAAAAAATTCTTTTCGCTGAGCGATGTGAAATTAACATTCAATTCTAAAAAAAGATTCGACGAAGTTGTACACGCCGTTGAGCAGGGTGAAGCCGATTACGCAATACTTCCGATAGAAAATACAACCTCAGGCGGCATTAACGAAGTTTACGATTTACTTCTTCATACAACTTTATCGATTATCGGCGAAACAAAATTTCAAGTTAAACATTGTCTTGTATCCAACAGCGATATCCAATTAGATAAAATAAAAAAGATTTACGCTCACTATCAGGCAGCTTCGCAGTGCAGCAATTTTTTAGAAACAATTCCACAGGCAAGCATTGAATATTTTGCAGATACGGCAATGTCCGTTCAAAAAGTTGCCGAGGAAGGAAATCAATATTACGCGGCAATTGCAAGCGTTGAAGCGGCAAAACTTTTTAAGATGAAAATCTTAAAAGAGGATATTGCGAATCAATCGGAGAATTACACGCGCTTTTTGGTCGCAACAAGAAAACCGATGCCGGTAGATACGAGGATTCCGTGCAAAACATCTTTGGTACTTGCAACATCGCATACGCCAGGTTCGCTTGTTGATGCGTTACATGTATTCAGAAAATATTCTGTTAATCTTACAAAACTTGAATCGCGCCCTATAATCGGCAATCCTTGGGAAGAAATGTTTTACCTGGATTTTGAAGGAAATATAGCCGATGAAATTATTCAAAAAGTTTTGGATGAGTTGGGACAGTTCACGCGCTTCCTAAAAGTTTTGGGAAGTTACCCCATGGAAACTTTATACAAAACAAAAGTAGAATTTCTCGTCTCGGAAAAAGAAAGTAAGGCGTCCGCACAAAAGAGTGTTGCCGAAGGTGAAAGACCTAAAGCCCCGGCAATTAAGAAATCTAAAAGTTATAAACTTGCGAGCCGCGAATACAAAAGTGATGATACAATCATAAAAGTTAAAGATGTAAAAATCGGCGGAGATAATTTTGTTGTTATGGCAGGTCCGTGTTCTGTTGAGAATGAGGAAATGATAATGAAGTGTGCACTCGAAGCAAAAGAAAACGGTGCTCAAATTTTACGCGGCGGATGTTTCAAACCAAGAACTTCTCCTTATAGTTTTCAAGGTATGGGTTACGACGGTCTAAGAATTCTTGCCGAAACCGGGAAATATTACGATATGCCGATTATTACAGAAGCAATGGATACAGATCAAGTTCCCGAAATCGCGAAGGCATCGGATATAATTCAAATCGGCGCGCGTAATATGCAGAATTTTGCACTTCTTAAAGAAGTCGGTAAAACGCACAGACCTGTAATGTTAAAACGCGGATTGAGCGCATCAATTGATGAATGGTTGAATGCCGCAGAGTATATTTTAGCGCAAGGCAACAGGCAAGTTATTTTATGCGAACGCGGTATCAGAACATTTGAAACCGCAACACGAAACACACTCGATTTAAGCGCAATTCCGGTTTTAAAAGAATTAACGCACTT
>CAZRMG010000539.1:0-2277 GCA_964601095.1 uncultured Melioribacteraceae bacterium
CTATTCCACGGTCACTTTTTGTTTTGGATTCCCGTAAATCTAGTATAGTTGTCTTGGCATAAATCGTATCGTTAATAAAGACCGGGTTTTTATGTTCAATATTTTCGTAAGAAAGATTTGCAATTGCTTTACCGCTTATATCCTGAACGGTTAAGCCGACAACCAGACTAAATACAAGCGTTCCAACAACTAATAATTTGCCGTTATTATTAATATGGCAATAATCCATGTTTGTGTGAAGAGGATTGGGATTCATTGTAAGCAGACAGAACAAATTATTATCACTCTCAAAAATTGTTTTTGAAAGACTGTGTACTACTACTGAACCTTTTTCAAATTCTTCAAAATAACGACCTAACTTATTTGCGTCCATTTAATAAATTCCTTCATATGTTGAGAGTGTAGCATAAAGTTATAATTACTTTTTTTAAAAAGTAATTTCCCCAGTCTTTAAACATAGGTTTTATAACAATTTTTATTCCACTTTCTAAATCAATATATCAATCTGTTTCCTTTATCCCCACTGATTTGAAAGTCTCTCATTCTTCAACTGGCTGATATTAGCCAGTTTTTCAATTATCATTTTCGTCCTTTGAATAAAACATATAATTAGATTTTTGAAAAATTTCGAATTTTTTTAAGAAAAAGAATTCACAATTTTCTTCTGGCTTAAAAGTTGGACGTATAGTGGCAATTATTGGAATGAGTTAATGCTAAAATAAATATTCAATCTTAGTAGAGATATTTCATTAACAGCAAATTATGGAAAAAGAACCAAGAATTATAAAACTTCCGAAGATTCAGGACCCGAGAGGTAACCTTACCTTTTTGGAAGGTGAGAATCATATTCCTTTCACAATAGAAAGAACATTCTGGATTTATGATGTCCCTGGCGGTGAGGTACGCGGCGGTCATGCAAAAAAACAACTTGAGGAATTTATTATTTCTCTAACCGGAAGTTTTGACGTAACGGTTGACGATGGGATAAACAAAGTAACTTACACTCTTAACAGGTCATATTACGGTTTATATATCCCCAACCTTTATTGGAGGGAGCTCTCGAACTTTTCAACCAATTCGGTTGCTTTGTTTTTAGTTTCCCGACCATATGAAAAAGAGGATTACATTTATCATTACGATGAATTTATGAGGTATAGAAATGGATAAGATCTATCATAGTGTTAATGATAATAAATTAATCAATTTGGATAAAGTTGAAAATAGTAAAGGCAACTTAACTGTAGTGCATAACAATAAGGAAGTACCGTTTAGCGTAAAACGTATTTACTATTTATATGATGTACCCGGTGGCGAAACAAGGGGTGGACATGCTCATAAAGAATTGGAACAGCTAATTGTTTCGCTCTCGGGCAGCTTTGATGTGTTACTTGATGATGGCAAAGAAAGAAGAACAATCAGAATGAATCGTTCCTATGTCGGTTTGTATGTACCACAATATATTTGGAGAGAAATAGTAAACTTTAGTACAGGAGGAATTTGCTTGGTTCTCGCTTCTCTCCCATATAATCCCGAAGAATATATAAGAGATTATAATGAATTCAAAGAAATCAAATCAAATATAAACCAGGTTGCATAATGATTCCGTTTATGGATTTAAAATATGAATACGAATTGCTCAAAAAAGAAATTGATGAAGCGATTTTAAATGTTTTATCGAAAGGGAATTATATACTCGGGGATGAAGTAAAAGCTTTCGAAAATGAATTTGCCAAATACTGCGGTGTAAAATATTCAGTTGGTGTTAGCAATGGTTTAGACGCGCTTACACTTGCATTAATGGCGTTTGGAATCGGAAAAGGTGATGAAGTATTAGTGCCTTCATTTACTTTTATAGCAACATGGTTAGCGGTTACTAATGTGGGCGCTAAGGTTGTCCCAGTTGAAATAAACGGTAAAACATTTAATATCGATGTATCGCAGATTGAAGAAAAGATAACAGAAAAAACTAAAGCTATTATTCCAGTGCATTTGTTTGGGCAGCCTGTAGATTATGATGCAATTAAATCAATAGCCGAAAAACATAATTTAATTGTAATAGAAGATGCGGCTCAAGCGCACGGTGCAACTTATAAAAATAAAAAAATCGGTTCTTTAGGAGATGCGGCATGTTTTAGCTTTTATCCAGTTAAAAACTTAGGCGCTTACGGCGACGGCGGAGCAGTTGTTAGTAATGATAAAACTATAATTGATAAAATTGATGCATTAAGAAATTACGGTTCAAAGCAAAAATATATACACGACTATATCGGTTACAAT
>CAZRMG010000540.1:0-2275 GCA_964601095.1 uncultured Melioribacteraceae bacterium
CGATATTATCAAACGCCACAGCGTGAATTTAATTGCGATTGGGAACGGAACCGCGAGCCGAGAAACAGAACAGTTGATTGCAGATTTAATAAAAGAGAACAAATTAAAATGTAATTACTTAATAGTAAGTGAAGCAGGCGCGTCGGTTTATTCCGCGAGTGAAATTGCGAAGGTTGAATTCCCCGATCTCGAAGCGAGCCAAAGAGGAAATATTTCGATAGCACGAAGAGTTCTCGATCCGCTTGCAGAGCTTGTAAAGATTGACCCGAAATCAATCGGAGTGGGCTTGTATCAGCATGATGTTGATCAAAAACTTCTTGTAAAGAAATTGGAAGATGTAGTTGTAAGCTGCGTTAATTACGTTGGTGTTGATGTTAACACTGCATCGGCTTCCCTGCTGACTTACGTTTCCGGTTTGAACAAAAGAATCGCAAACAATGTAATAAAGCATCGTGAAAAAATCGGAAGATTTAAAAAACGGGAAGAATTTCTCGAAGTTTCCGGCATGGGTGCAAAAGCATTCGAACAGTGCGCGGGATTTTTGAAAATCCCCAACGGAGAAAATCCTCTCGATAATACTTTCATTCATCCAGAATCTTATGAAGCAACAACTAAACTTTTAAAACTGTGTGAACTTTCTACAACACATATAAACGAAAAAGGAAATCTTGTAGAGTTGTTTGTTAAAAACAAAGGCGTTTCGAAAATCGCGAAAGAGGTAGGAGTCGGCGAACCTACTTTAAACGACATTCTCGATAACTTGAAAAAACCGGGTCGCGATCCACGCGACGAAATGCCAAAACCAATCTTGCGCAGTGATGTTTTAAAAATGGAAGATTTACAGGAAGGAATGAAATTAAAAGGTACTGTTCGCAATGTTGTGGACTTCGGCGCGTTCGTTGATATAGGTGTAAAACAGGACGGGCTTCTTCACATTTCACAAATAGCAAACAAGTTTGTAAAAAATCCGCTTGATTTGTTGAAAGTCGGCGATATTATTGATGTAACGATTCTAAAAGTTGATATTCCAAAACAAAGAATTTCTTTGAGCATGATATCTTAAAAAAGTATTGAGTAATCAGAAATCAGTATGGAATGATTTCATTTGAGCCATTTCAATTAAAGTCTCCATACTCCCTACTAATTTCTTCATACTATTCATAAGGCAAATCAAATAAAACAGAAAAATATTTTTTTTATCTTTGCACTGTTATAAATCAACGAGGGAAACTATGATAGCAAATTTTGATATGATAAAAAAAGTTTACACTGATTTTCAAAAAAAAGTAAATGCCGCACGTAAGATTGTAGGCAGACCTTTGACATACGCCGAAAAAATTCTTTACTCCCATTTATGGGTTCCTGCTAAAAGCGAATTGGCGCGGGGTAAAGCTTTCGCAGAATTCGCGCCGGATAGAGTTGCAATGCAGGACGCAACAGCACAAATGGCTATGCTTCAATTTATGCACGCGGGAAGAAAAGAATCCGCGGTACCAGCAACAGCTCATGCAGACCATTTAATTGTCGCACAAAGCGGATCCAAAGAAGATTTAGAAAGAGCAATTGAAGACAATAAAGAAGTTTATGAATTCCTCGCAACTATTTGTCAGAAATACGGAGTTGGATTTTGGAAACCTGGCGCTGGAATTATTCACCAAGTTATTTTAGAAAATTACGCTTTCCCCGGCGGGATGATGATCGGTTCGGATTCACACACGCCAAACGCAGGCGGACTCGGTATGATTGCTATTGGTGTCGGCGGTGCCGATGTAGTTGATGTTATGGCCGGGATGCCGTGGGAATTAAAATGGCCCAAACTAATCGGCGTTAAATTAAGCGGCAAACTTTCTGGTTGGACCTCACCAAAAGATGTGATTTTAAAAGTTGCAGGATTATTAACCGTCAAAGGCGGAACAGGTGCAATCGTAGAATATTTTGGCGAAGGCACAAAATCAATTTCGTGCACGGGCAAAGCAACTATTTGCAATATGGGCGCTGAGGTTGGCGCTACAACTTCCATTTTCCCATTCGATGAAAAGATGGCTGCTTATTTGGAAAAAACAGACCGTGCCGACGTTGCAAGATTAGCAAGAAAATTGGCAGATGTTTTAAAAGCTGACGACGAAGTTTATGCGGAGCCGTCAAAATATTACGATCAGATAATCGAAATAAATTTGAACGAACTTGAACCTCATTTGAACGGACCTTTCACACCCGATCTCGCTCACCCAATTTCTAAAATGAAAGAAGCGGTTATTGAAAATAATTATCCCGA
>CAZRMG010000541.1:0-2271 GCA_964601095.1 uncultured Melioribacteraceae bacterium
TTCTCGATCATCAAATTGAAATGGCGCAGCAGCTTGCAAAACTTCTCGGCGAAAATACAGCCAAAGGCGAAGAACTTGTTGAAAATCTTTTAAGATTAACGCAGGATGAAAAGATGAAAAACATCGCCAACAAAAAGAATTGGTTATGGGATACTTATACTTCGAAACCATAACAAGTCAAATCTCTAAAAAGATTGAGAAACCAAGCGGTGATGTTTGCGATACGCTGCGCGATAAAACTTCTACAATTCATGTATTGTGCGACGGCGTAGGTTCGGGTATCAAAGCAAACGTTGCGGCAACAATGACAATCGCCCGTATGAAAGAACTTTTACAAAGCGGCTTCTCACTTCGACAGGCATTCGCAAATATAGTTCACTCAATGGAAGAAGCGCGCAAAAAAGATTTGCCGTGCGCGTTCTTTACTGTTGCACGTGTTTTACCCGACGGTGTTGCATCAATCCTAACATACGAAATGCCCGACGCACTTTTTGTTTCCAAACGTTATTCAACCGCGTTGAAAAGTATAACACAGACTTTTTCCGACGGTATCGTTGGCGAAGCAAGTTGTTCGTTAAATAAGGGCGAAGGCATAATTGTAATGAGCGACGGAATTACCCAAGCCGGTATTGGAAAAGGTTATGTACACGGCTGGGGAATTGAAGGCGTTAACAAATTTGTGAACGATGTTTTAATGGCGGGCGCTAATATGATCGATTTGCCGAAATTGATTTTAGCCGAAGCAAAAAAACATTGGAAAGATAAATGTGAAGACGACTGTTCTGTTTCTTTAATTTATTGCAGACGGGGAAAAGTAATAAATTTATTAACAGGTCCTCCGGTAAATTCCGATGATGACGAAATAGTCATAAAAAAATTCTTAAATACCGAAGGAATTAAAATAGTATGCGGTGCAACAACTGCAAAAATTGTTGCGCGAGTTTTAAATAAAGAACTTGAGATTAACCCGAACTTTAATAGTTTGATTGCACCGCCCAATTATGAAATTGAAGGAATAGATTTGGTTACAGAAGGCGCAGTAACTTTAAACCAGCTTTACAATATTTGGGGCGAAGACATGAAGCGCCTCGAAAAAAACAGCCCTGTTACAGAATTATTTGCATTAATGAATATTGCCGACCGTGTAAACTTTTTCATCGGCGGATCAAAAAATCCTGCCGGCGAAGAAATAAGTTTTAAACAAAGCGGGATACTAACGCGCGAAAAAATCCTACCTCTTTTAATTTCCAACCTCAAAAAAGACGGTAAAATTATTACTATCGAAAAATTTTAATACTTCATTATCTTAAAAGAAGTTAGGTTATTTTTAATTAAACTATTGAAAAAGTCGTATAATATTCTAAATTGCCTTAGAAATTTTATGAAATTATGTAAATTCCTTACAAAACCGGAATTACAACCCCATTTTTACCGAGGACGTTTCATAAACAGGGTAATATTTTTATCTTCTCAAAAGAAATTTTTATGGAGGGATAGTAAAGAATGTCAAGATTGAAGGATTCAAGTATAATCGATCAATTGTTGAGGGAGAAAATTTCCGACAGTGAAATTAAAGGAATGTACACTCCTGCATTTGAACACGATGCATGTGGAATGGGTTTTGTCGCTGATGTTAAAGGAAAGAAATCCAGGGAAATTATTGATAAAGGTTTGGACGTTCTAAAAAATCTTGAACACCGAGGCGCTGTTGGTGCCGACCCCAATACCGGCGATGGTGCAGGAATATTAATACAAATTCCAGATGAATTCATGCGTAAAGTTGCCGCACAAAATAATATTACTTTACCCGAAGAAGGACGTTATGCTGTTGGAATGATTTTTCTTCCGCAAAATTCTATTCTTAGAAAAAATGTTGAAAACATTATTGAAAAAATAGTAATTGATGAAAACCAGAAGTTTTTAGGTTGGAGGGATGTTCCGGTTGATCCAACAGTACCGGGCAAAGGAGCGCAAGCAACACAGCCGTTTATTCGCCAATGTTTTATTGCCGCAAACAAAAAAATCATAAACCGAGATGAGTTCGAAAGAAAATTGTATCTGATCCGTAGAATTATCGATCACCGCATTCGAACAGAATTAAAACTTGATAGAAGCAAATATTATGTCCCGTCATTTTCGTGTAAAACATTGGTTTACAAAGGAATGCTTCTCGCTCAACAGATGATGAATTATTATAAAGACCTTAGCGATCCCGATATGAAATCCGCAATGGTAATGCTTCACATGAGATTTTCCACGAATACATTTCCT
>CAZRMG010000542.1:0-2265 GCA_964601095.1 uncultured Melioribacteraceae bacterium
TTCTGGTTTCATCAAGAGGAACATCTCTTATAATCTTAAAAATAGGTTTTAATTTTAGTTCGATGAGTTTTCCAATGAAGAAGCTTGTAATAATGAAAATGATAGATATAATAACTATAAAGACAACAATATACAACCATGAATCGTCTTTGAAATAAGTAATGAATATATAACCCAGAATTGTTATTAAAGCAGATAATAAAATTGAAACCCAAAATGCCATTAACTTTGGTTTGAGACTTTTCATATAAAAAACCATTAACTATTTAACCTTGAAATTTGAAATACAATGTTAATTTTTATAAAAACAAAATTAAGCAAAAAGAGGTGTAAATAATCATTACAATAAAATTTACTTTTACTTAACAATTTCTTAAGAAACAAAAAATTAAAATTATTAATATTGGATATAGTTTTGTTGATAACTTTGGGTAAAACGTTTACTAAACTATAACATCAAAGAATGAATGAATATTATTTACTTCTAGTAATAATTTTATTTTCGCTGGCTGCAATAGATTTGATTGTTGGTGTTAGTAACGATGCGGTTAATTTCTTAAACTCGGCAATAGGTTCAAAAGCTGCTCCAAAGTGGTTGATCTTTAGCATTGCAGCAATAGGAATTCTAATAGGAACAACATTTTCGGATGGCATGATGGAGGTTGCCCGTAAAGGGGTTTTCAATCCCCAAATGTTTGTTTTCAGTGATGTTATGCTGATTTTTCTAGCGGTTACGCTAACAGATATTATTATACTTGATTTGTTTAACACATTTGGCTATCCAACATCAACAACTGTTTCCATTGTTTTTGAATTATTAGGATCATCTGTTTCCGTTGCTTTTGTAAAAATGAAAATGACGGGAGAGACCTTGAGCAATCTTGGGAAATATATAAATTCTGAAAAAGCCCTTGCAATTATACTTGGAATATTGGTTTCTGTAGCCATTGCTTTTGTAATAGGAATTACTATACACTGGTTAACAAGAGTATTATTTACATTCAGATATGACAAGAGTTTAAAATACTTCGGTTCGATGTATGGAGGTCTTGCAATTGCTGTAATTACATATTTTTTAATAGTAATTGGAGCCAAAGATGCTGTATTCATGACAGATGAAGTTAAATCGTGGATTACAACTCATATGGCTCTAATTTTCATATATAGCTTCGTTATTTGGAGTATTATTTTTCAAATACTTTACATGCTATTTAAGATTGATATCTTAAGAATCATTGTATTGGCTGGTACATTTTCTTTAGCAATGGCTTTTGCAGGTAATGATCTTGTAAATTTCATTGGAGTATCAGTTGCAGGACTTGTATCATTTAAAGCATGGGTTGTATCGGGTATTCCTGCTGAAATGTTTAACATGGAAATTTTAACCGGTAAGGTTAAAACTCCACCAGTCATATTGCTTTCTGCTGGTGTTATTATGGTTTTGGCTTTAATATTTTCAAAGAAATCAAGGTCAGTCGTAAAAACTTCTGTTGACTTATCAAGACAAAGCGAAGGAGAAGAAAGATTTGAATCAACTGCAATATCCAGATTTGTAGTTAGCGCCAGCGTAGGTTTAAGTCAGACAATAGGAAAAGCAATACCTCTCCGCTTTATAAATAAAGTGTCTTCAAGATTTGAACCTTTAAATACTGATAGTTCAATACCTGCAATCGACCTGCCTGCATTTGATAAACTAAGGGCTGCTTCAAATCTGATTTTAGCCAGTATCCTGATTTCTTTGGGAACTTCTTTAAAATTACCACTTTCAACTACATATGTAACTTTTATGGTTGCAATGGGGACATCCCTTGCTGATAAGGCATGGGGAAGAGAATCGGCAGTATATCGTGTAACAGGTGTGTTTTCGGTAATAGGAGGATGGTTTCTGACTGCCTTTGTGGCATTTACGGCATCTTTTATAATGGCACAGATTATATTCTGGGGTGGAAAGATTGCAGTTTTTATTATGTTCGCTTTGGTCATTTTCATCATTATTCGCTCAAATATTTTATTTAGAAAGAAGAATCATAAAAATATTGAAGATGATGAAGATGAAATATCTGAATCTGGGGAGAATACAATTAAAATTATTGAGAAATGCAATAAGAGTACTGTAAAGGCAATTATTTCAACATCAAAAGCTTATTTTCTATGTTTTCAGGGCTTCTTCAATGACGACAAACAACAATTAAAAAGTGCATTGGAAGAAACTGAGAAGTTCAATGTCAGAGCTAAAGATTTAAAGAATAATGTATTTAAAAATAT
>CAZRMG010000543.1:0-2256 GCA_964601095.1 uncultured Melioribacteraceae bacterium
GCCAGCCAGTTTTTAATTAAGATTTCTCCATTGGGAGTTAATATTGATTCGGGATGAAACTGAATCCCTTCAATCGGAAAATTTTTATGACGTACACCCATTACAACTCCATCTTCTGTTTCTGCAGAGACAATTAAATCATCAGGTAATGTTTTTCTATCAATTACAAGAGAATGATATCTGCCTGCTTGAAATTTTTGTTGAATATTCTTGTAAATGGTTTTCCCATCATGCAATATAAGAGAAGTTTTGCCGTGCATTAAAGAAGGCGCATTAATTATTTTAGCGCCGAATGAATAACCGATTCCCTGGTGACCGAGACACACGCCGAGAATAGGAATTTTTTTGCCGCACTGTTCAATTACATCAATTGAAATTTTAGAATCTTCTGGAACACCGGGTCCCGGTGAAATAACGATTTTATCGGGTCTTAAAGAATCAATTTCGTCAAGTGATGTTCTGTCGTTTCTTTTAATGACTATGTCGGCTGTAAATTTACCGATTAACTGCACAAGATTAAAAGTGAACGAATCGTAATTATCAATTACCAGAATTTTCATCAATCACCTCGGCATACTTTAATGCATTTAATAAAACAGCAGATTTGTTATTTATCTCTTTAAGTTCGAGTTCCGGTTTGCTGTCGGCAACAATACCCGCGCCTGCTTGCCAATAAACTTTATCTTTAAATGCAAACAAAGTTCTAATTGCAATGCACATATCGAGATTGCCCTTGAAATCAATATACCCGACAGCGCCCGCGTAAACACCGCGTTTAAGATTTTCATACCCATTCAATAGTTGAATAGCGCGAATCTTTGGAGCGCCTGAAACGGTCCCTGCCGGAAAACTTGCTTTAAGTGCATCGATACTGTTTTTGTCATTTTCAAGATCGCCCTCAACACGGGAAACAATATGCATTACATGAGAAAATCTGGTTACATTCATACTTTCGGTTAATTCAACGCTGTTGTATTCACAAACTCTTCCGAGATCGTTTCTTGCAAGATCGACAAGCATCACGTGTTCTGCGATTTCTTTTGGATCGGCATAGAGTTCTTTTTCAATTTCTAAATCTTCATCTGCTGTTTTACCGCGCCTGCGTGTTCCTGCAATAGGTAAAATTGTAGCGCGATGGTTCTTAACTTTTAATAAATCTTCCGGCGATGTACCAATAATCGTAAAATCATTCTCGTATTCAATAAAATACATATATGGCGACGGATTGATAATTCTAAGCGCACGGTAAACATTTAGTAAATCACCGCTGTAGTTAGTTGAAAATCTTTTTGAAAGAACAATTTGAAAAACATCTCCATCGAAAATGTTGTTTTTACATTGTTCAACTAATTCATAAAACCTATCATTTTCAATGCTGTGCGATATTTTTTCGGGGGATGAGAATTTTAGATCGAAATTTATGTTTGCGTTTAATTCGTCGCGGAGTTTTTTCAATTCTGCTTTCGCTTCATCATATAACTTTTGCGGATCTGAAGTATTCGTAATGTTTACGTTTGCTATTAAAATGATCTGGTGTTTGAAATGATCGAAGGCAATAATGTTATCATATAATCCGAAAATGGAATCGGGGATATCGATTTGTTTCCTGCCGTTAAACTTAATAACATCTTCTATCAACGCAACATTTTCATAACCTAGATAACCAACAATTCCGCCTGTGAAATCGGGGAGTTCATCAATCTTCGGATCTTTTGATTTTGTAATTTCTTCTGAGAGGTAATCGAAAATATTTTTTTTAATTGTTGATGTTTGGTCTTTTTCAACGATTGTTAACTGCTCGCCTTCATTCATAAAAATTTTTGCCGGATTTTTACTAATGAATGAATAAAGCGCCAATCGTCCGATTCCTTCAACAGATTCAAGGAGAAAACTGTTTGATCCTTTTTCCCGGATTTTTAAATACGCGAGAACCGGAGTTAACAAATCGGCAGTTATCTTTTCATAAACCGGAATCTTGTTGTATTCTTTCGACAATTCTAAAAATGTTTTATAATCCATTTTGCCCTCATCAACACTACTAGTTTTTACAAACCCATTTAATACCGCTTTAAAACAAAAAACCCTTCCCGGTGAATCCAAGAAGGGCTTTTGTAACTTTATAAATATATTCTAATTCACCGGAAACGCATATTTATCCGTACGCCACCACCACAATAAATTTGCAGATGAATTAAAATAAAATGTGCTGTTTGTTTTCATTGGTTGCAAAGATAAACTTTGAATCCGGTCATGTCA
>CAZRMG010000544.1:0-2251 GCA_964601095.1 uncultured Melioribacteraceae bacterium
GCTTTATCCCAATCAATGCTTATCCAAATTCTTTCCTGCAAATCAATTTTACCTTTTACAGAATTTACTTTTAACCAGCTTTCGGATCCTGCGATAGAATAATCGAAAGAATTTTTTCCACGGTTGAAAATTTCTACATAATAAGATTGTTTATTAAATGAATCGAATTCAGGTAATAAAGCTTCTGAAGATTCATCCGGCCACCATTTATCGGAACCTTCAACAGCAACGCCCATATCTGCTTTTTCAGGAAGATCAACATTACTGACTGCGGGCATAATATTTTTTTCGGGATTATTCCAGCTTGTATAGCCGATGCGCGGCTGGGACATCATGTGATTCCATTTTCCGCCGGCAAGGACTTTATGATAGAATTCGGAAATTTCGGCATCGCGTTCAAAATGTTGTTTTGCTTTTTCCGCAAAATTATTTGCAGATGCTCTTCCTTGTTTTGCAAACAGTCTATTCTTTGCAACAGAAACATACATTTCATTTAAGTTAGCGCAAGCTTGTACAGGATGAAGTACGAGTTGATAGAACGCGTCTTTATATTCGTCTGATATTTCTTCATAAATTTTTTCGGCTTTTTCTTCCAATCTCTTATAATCAACTACAACTGTTTCTGCTTCTCTATAATTAGTTAATGAATAAGTGCCAGGTTCAATAGATTCGGGTTTACGGCGCGAATTAAATTTTGTATATCCTTTTAGAATCGATGCAATATCATCGGCATATTTTGTTCCGAATTTATTCTCAGCCCAATTACGGTAATAACCGGGTAAATCCTCAGCTTTAATTTTTTCAGGATCCCATGCATAATCCAAGAAAAATGAAATAGGCAATTCCATCGGTTTCAAATCGCCGACGTTAACTACCCAAATTCTATCGGCGCCGTACCTGTAAGAAAGATGCATTTGTTCCCAAACTCTTTCTATTTGTGTAGTATTAAGCCATCGATAACTTCGGGGACCTCCAACAAAATCGAAGTGATAATAAATTCCATATCCTCCCGCGCGTGGTTTGTCGCCAAGGTGAGGAAGTTTACGCACGTTGCCCCAATTGTCGTCGCATAAAAGTAAAGTAACATCTTCGGGAACGCGCATGCCTTTATCGTAGTATTCCTGAACTTCTTTATACAACGCCCACACTTGCGGAATTGTTGTAACATCTTTTTTTGTTACATCTCCTAAAATCTTTCGTTGATCTTCAACAATCGTTTGAAGCAAAGAAACATTCGCATCGGGACTCATTGCTTCGTCGCCGTCGCCGCGCATTGCGAGTGTAACAACACTTTCATAATCACCCATTCTTTCAATACCTTTGCGCCAGAAATCCTGCAGTCCATCTTTATTCTTTTCATAATTCCACGCGCCGCCTTTGCCGTAGCGCCGCCATTCATCGTGAGCGCGCATCATTGGTTCGTGGTGCGATGTGCTTATCACAATTCCATATTCATCTGCTAATCTTGGGTTTTCAGGGTCATCATCATAAAATGCGCTGCCCCACATTGCAGGCCACAGAAAATTTGCCTTCAACCGTAAGAGTAATTCAAAAACATGTATATACATTTTACTGTTGAACCCGCCGAACTTTTCGTTTGTCCACCCTGAAAATGCCGGTGCTTCGTCGTTAATAAAAATTCCTCGGTACTTTACTTTAGGTTCGCCTTCAATAATTTTTTTTGAAGAAACAGAAATTTCGTTTTGTTTTTTTACCGGAACATCCGCCCACCAGTACCAAGGCGAAACGCCAATCTGTTTTGAAATATCGAACATACCGTACATTGTTCCGCGTTTATTGCTTCCTGCAATTACTAAAGCGCGCTCAACTCCCGGATAAGGATTTTCAATTACCTGGCGCAGATATGAATCCCATTTGCCTGCGACTTCATCAACATTAAGTTTTTCCTCTTTGATAAGTTTATCAACTACTTCACTTTTTCCAATTGTGCCAATAATTATTATTTCTTTTGCCGTAGGAATCTCATCCAACGTAAATACCGGTTCGGAACCCGTAACCATTTTAATATCATTTTGGAAAATCTTCGCAATGCGGAGTACACCGGGAAAATCTTTTGAGCTTGCGTATAACGGAACAGACTTTCCGTTTGACGATAAAATAAAAACTTCATTTGAAATCGATGAACTGTTTTCTTTAGACAGCGAAGAAGAAGTGCATGCGTAAGAAGAAAACGTTAACAATGATGATAAAATTAAAAGAAGAATAATTTGCTTTGATGAAATAATTATAC
>CAZRMG010000545.1:0-2247 GCA_964601095.1 uncultured Melioribacteraceae bacterium
CGATGGCCGTAGAAAATAATTTTGACGGTTACCCGGTTCATTACGGCGCCAAGTTGGCTTTTCAAATTAACGGCAACATCCAAATATCTCGTTTATTCAGTGGTTTGAATTTCTTTACTCAATATTCCGCCATATCATATATAGTAGCGGGCTCGTTCGTAAGATTTCTCATCGATAATTACGGCGTAGTTAAAATAAAACAGCTTTATGGGGATTTTGATTTCAAGAAAATATTTGGCAAGGATATCAACGAATTGGAAAAAGAATACTATGATTTTATGAAGTCGGTAAAAAATGATTCTAATACGAACAAATCTTTACTCTATTTCGGGGGACAGCCGATATTCCAAAAATTTTGTCCGCGGGTTGCGGCATCTCAAACTAAAAAGGCATCGGCTCTGTACGTTGAAAAAAAATACAAAGAAGCTTACGAAATATTTAATGATGTGTATATTTATTCGGGCTCATTTCAATCGCTTTCCGGTTCCGTAAATTCATTAATAAAACTGAAAAAATACAATGAAGCTGAAGATTTTCTGAAAGATGAAATAAACAAATTTAGAAGCACTCGTTTTTATTTTACATTAGAAATATTGTTGAGCGAAGTTTATGTTTTGAATAATAAGCCGAACGAAGCACTAAAATATTTTGATAGTCTTTTAGTCCAAAATCCTCACATAATATATTCGAATAATATTTTAACAAAGAAAGAATTTCTTAAACAGGGAACCGATTCATTAAAAAAATATTTAATTGCTGAAACAAAAGACAAATATGAAATGTTGTTAAGATTGAATTTAGATTCTGTTTACAGTTTTTCTGTCCCGGTGCTGATTAACGCAAGTTCTGATTCAACTCAAATGAAAAGTATTGTTGAGTTTTTAAGGAATAAAATTGACGCCGACGATTTTCAAAAAAGTTATGCATTGTTAAAATTGAGTGAAGCATGTGAAAAAATTGGCAATTATAGTTTAGCCAAAGAGTATGCTGTGAAAGCGCTCGATTATAAAAAGGATGAATATTTTACTTTTATGCTTCTAGAAAATTTAAAAAGAATTAACTGGCTGAATAATTTTTCTCAAGATATAAAACCGTTTTTATTTTATAGATGATCGACTTTAAAGAAATACTTTCAAATTACAATTACATTAAACTTGCATCGGAATTAGCCGAAAAAAGGAACGAAGAATTTTACTTAGTCGGCGGCTATGTTAGAGATATTATTTTAAATAGGCCGCGAGATGAAATGGATTTTTTGATTGTCGGCGACGGACCTGCATTTGCATCCGAATTGGCAAACAAACTTGGAATAAAGGAAATTGTTATTTATAGAAATTTTGGTACAGCACACTTTAAATATGATAATATGTTTTTGGAATTTGTTGGGGCAAGAAAAGAATCATATAAACGAAACAGCCGTAATCCTAAAGTTGAACCGGGAACACTTGATGATGATTTGAACCGCCGAGATTTTACGATTAATACTTTAGCAGTTTCGTTAAATAAAAACAGCTTTGGAAATTTAATTGATAAGTTTAACGGCTTTGCAGATATTGAGAATAAAAGAATAATTACGCCGCTTGATCCTTATAAAACTTTCGATGATGATCCTTTAAGAATAATGAGGGCTGTAAGATTTGCGACTCAACTGCATTTTGAAATTGAAGAATCCGTTTTGAAAGCAGCAACTGAAATGGCGGAAAGACTAAAAATTGTTTCACAAGAAAGAGTAACTGATGAATTCTTAAAAATACTTGACACAGATAAACCTTCAATCGGTTTGAAACTTTTGTACGAAAACGGAATAATGAAAGTTATTTTCCCCGAAATTGATGCTTTAGCCGGAGTTGAGCAGCGTAAGGATTTCCATCATAAAGATGTTTTTTATCATACATTAAAAGTTGTTGATAATGTTGCAGACGCAAGTAATAATATCTGGTTAAAATTTGCCGCGTTAGTTCACGATATTGCAAAACCTCCTACCAAAAAATTTGTTGAAGGAACCGGCTGGACATTTCACGGGCATGAAGAACTCGGTGCGCGGATGATGAAAAGAATTTTTACGAGAATGAAATTACCGTTTCACCAATTGCCATATATAGAAAAACTAATTCGTTTACATCTTCGACCTATTGCACTTGTTGGTGAAATTGTTACCGATTCTGCAGTAAGAAGATTAGCCGCATCGGCAGGCGAGCATCTTGATGATTTAATAACTCTTTGTAGAGCGGATGTTACGAGCAAAAA
>CAZRMG010000546.1:0-2243 GCA_964601095.1 uncultured Melioribacteraceae bacterium
TATAGCATTACAAAATCTACTGTTTCAACATGAGTTGTTGGAGCTGGCGACATTTCCTATCCTCAACGATAAATGACATCAAAAAAAGTTAATATAAAAATTACCAGCAGGGTTAACCCGCTGATTGCAATGAATACCTTGAATATCGGCTCGTCGAATTTAATGTGCATAAAAATATTTACAACGAGAGCTGATTTAATTGCCGCAATTAGCAATGCGACAAACAATGTATAATTACCCAAATTTATTCCGGCAACGGTAACCGTTATCGAAGTAAAAGCTAACAGCGCGAGCCAAATCAAAACGTACGTGCCGTAGCCGATATGATGTTTATGTTCGTGTTTAATTTCTTCGTGCATATTTCCTCTATTGAATTAAATAGAACAACGG
This sequence comes from uncultured Melioribacteraceae bacterium, assembly GCA_964601095.1. Classification (GTDB taxonomy): domain Bacteria; phylum Bacteroidota; class Ignavibacteria; order Ignavibacteriales; family Melioribacteraceae; genus JAEWUC01. The sequence continues at coordinate 391 of CAZRMG010000546.1, forward strand.
GAATAAAAATATCCAGATCAAATCCACAAGGTGCCAGTATAAACCTGAGTTCTCCAGCTTAACGTAATTATCCGGTGTTATTTTATTTTTTATAATGAAAACAAGAATAACGGTTAACAATACTACTCCGATTATTACATGCAGTCCATGAAGTCCGGTCATCACATAATAAAGTCCGAAGAACAATATTTGTCCGTTCGGCTTAGCGAGTAATTCCTCGGAGCCGGGGTAAATGCCGTGCTGGAATTTTGCAGACCATTCAAAAAATTTATTTACCATAAACATCAAAGCGAACAAATCCGTAACCGCGAGCATTACAATAGAAAGGAATTTGTTTCCTTTTTGCATTGCCGCTATTGAAAGAGCCACGGTTAAGCTTGATGTTAAAAGTATAATTGTGTTGAGCGTTCCAATTCCGGTATTTAATTCCATAGCCGCGAGATGAAACTGCTCGGGGTATTGATACCTGTAAACCGCGTAAGCTAAGAACATACCGCCGAACAATAAAACTTCCGTAAAAAGGAAAAGCCACATTCCCATTTTAGCACCCACGTCGTCGCGGTGCGCGTGCACTTCAACTGCGGCTTCGTGATTATGACTCATAATTTTTCATCTCCTTAAGCTGGCTGAAATCATAAGGTTCGTGAGTAATTGTTGGAATCACTTTAAAATTTTCCATCGGCGGCGGTGAAGGGATATGCCACTCTAATGTTACTCCACCCCATGGATTTTCCTTTGCCTTCTTCCCTTTCAATAAAGCGTGAAATAAATATCCCACCATAAAGAAAATTGAGGATGCAAGAATCCACGACCCGACTGTGGAAATATATTGCAGTGACGCGAACTCGGGCAGGTAATCGTAATATCTTCTCGGCATTCCCATGTAACCCATAATAAATTTTGTAAAGTACAGCATGTTGAAGCCGATGAAAAACATAACGACAGTTATCGTAGCCAGTTTAGTGTTGTACATTCTGCCGAACATTTTTGGGAACCAGTAATGAAGAGCCGCGAAGAAAATTGTACCTGTTCCGCCGAACATAACGTAATGGAAATGCGCCACCACGAAGTAAGTATCGTGAAGATGAATATCAGTAGCGAGTGAACCGAGCACTAATCCTGTTAATCCGCCGATCGAAAAGAGGAAAATAAAATTCATCACCCAAAGGAATGGCGCCTGCGGATCGATGGAACCTTTGTACATTGTAGCTACCCAGTTGAAGATTTTAACACCGCTCGGCAGTGCGACGATAAAGGTTAAAAGAGAAAATATCCAACGTGAAGTATCGCTCATTCCGCTTGTAAACATGTGATGCGCCCAAACTAAATATCCCACAAAAGCTATTGCCAAACTTGAATACGCGATGGCTTTATAACCGAATATCGTTCTGCGGGCGAAAGTCGGAATAATTTCGGACACGACTCCCATCGCCGGTAAAATCATAATATAAACCGCTGGATGAGAATAAATCCAAAATAGATGTTGGAATAAAATAGGGTCACCTCCCAAAGCCGGATCAAAAATTCCAACACCGAATGCTCTTTCAACTATAACTAATAAAATTGTAATTCCAATTACGGGTGTAGCTATAATTTGAATCCACGCTGTAGCGTATGTGGACCAAACGAACAGCGGCATTTTAAACCAGCCCATTCCGGGCGCCCTCATTCGATGAACAGTAGTAACGAAATTAATTCCCGTTAATATTGATGAGAAACCCAGAACAAACGCGGCGAAAATTGCGAACGAAACATTTGTTGTGCTTCGTACCGCGTATGGAATGTAAAACGTCCAGCCGGTATCAATCGGTCCGCCCGGCAGAAATAAAGATGTTATAGCCATTATCGCGCCG
>CAZRMG010000547.1:0-2239 GCA_964601095.1 uncultured Melioribacteraceae bacterium
CCGCATGCGCCGCGGTCTCCGAAAAGTTTTTCAAAATCATTCCATGTTTTATTGGATAGTAGTTTTGTTGTTAGGTGCATTTCAATTCGTTAAAGAATTATAAATTGCCGGATGCATTTTCCAAAAAGGTTACTCTAAAGGCCGTGCCTTTTCCTTTTATGCTTTTTACTTTAATCGTTGCGTTATTAAGTTCGCAGTATCTTTTGGATAAAGCTAAACCCAGCCCGTTGCCTTCGAATCTTTTTGTGTAGCCCATTTCTTCTTTTGTGAAAGGCGTAAATAGTAATTTTTGATACTCTTCCGATATTCCAATTCCTGTATCTACAACATCAACATATAACCTGTTACGCGAATCTCTTCCGAGGGTTACTTCAACTTTTCCCTTCAATGTAAATTTTACGGCATTATCCAAAAGATGTAAAAATATTTGATGTACTGAAAATTCATCTGCAAATACATATGGATCGACAGCTTTAACAGTCAATCCTATTTGAATGTTTTTTCTTTTTGCTAATTCACTGTACTCCTGGTACACGTTGGCGAGAACGCTTTCATATATATTAAATTTTTCCGGATTATACTCGTACTGCCCTGTTTGAAGCTGGGACATGCTAATAATCAAATCAATGGTACGCATTATTCTTTTGCCTTCGGCATCTACAACTGCAAAACCTTCGGTTAAATCATGATCAACTTTATCTTGAAGTTCTTCTCTTATTAGGTCGGAAAAATTAATAATAACATTAAGCGGGGTTCTTATTTCGTGCGACATCTGGCTGAGAAATTCTGTTTTCAATTTATCTGATTGTTCAGCTTTCTCTTTTGCTATGATTAATTCTTCTTCAGCTTTTTTCTTTTCGGTAATATCTTCTATAGAACCTTCGAAATAAATCGGTCTTTCATCTTCATTGCGTACAAGCCGGGCACTTTCTCTAATGTCGATAACCTCGCCGTTTTTCTTTTTCCATTTGGATTCGAAACCATGAATTTTCCCCATTAATAATAGCTGCTGCTTAAATTGTTCGCGAGTGTTAACATCGAAGTATGCTTCTTTTGCTTCAACATTTGATATTTCATCAAACGATCCATAACCGAGAATTTTTAGTAATGTTGGATTTGCCATTAAAACCCTTCCGTCAACCGAGGTTCTGTAGATTCCAACGGTGGCGTTTTCATAAAGTCCTCTAAATCTTAATTCGCTTTCGCGTAAACTTTCTTCGGATTTTTTTCTTTCCGAAATATCTTGTTTGATCGAAACGAAGTTAACAATTTCACCGGCAGGATTTTTAACAGGCGTAATCGTCATTTCTTCGAAATATTTTTCTCCGTTTTTTCTTTTATTAATTATTTCGCCGCGCCAAGTGTCTCCAGAAAGAACAACAGACCACATGTGCGCATAAAAGGAATCCGCATGCTCGCCAGATTTGAATATATTTGGTTTGAGCCCCATAACTTCTTTTAAAGTGTAACCGGTTAGAGTTGTGAAAGCATTATTTGTCCATAGAATTTTACCGTCTTTATCCGTAATTACAATTCCATTTGCAGCCGCTTCCAGGGCGTTGCTTTGTAAAGAAAGCTGGTCTTGTACGGATTTTTGTTCTGTTATATCTGTAATAAATCCTTCGAGAGCAATTAATTCGTCATCCTTTTCCGAATAAATTCCTACGCCTTGTTCCCAAACCCATTTTTCAAAACCGCTTGCAGTTTTTATTCTATAAACAAGTTGGAACGGTTTTCGTTCTTCAACGGCTAATTGAATCTGCTCACGCATTTTCGTTTTATCTTCCGGTAAAACTAAATCGATGTATGATTTTGTTTTGTTGTTAATAAGATCTTCGGCTTTGTATCCGGTAATCAACAAACACATATCGCTAACATATTCCATTGTGTAGTCGGAATCGTTTTTACAACGATACACCATTCCCGGAAGGTTCTGCACAAGCGTTGATAATCTGCGTTGTGTTTCTTGAAGAGCTTCTTCTGTAATTGTTGTTTTGTGAGCTCGCTTTTCAATTGTTGAACTTGCTTCGTTAAGTCTGCGTAAAAATGACGATCGCTGTTTTTCGTATCTATAAAACACGAATATGCTAAGAAACGAAAGAAGTAATGTTGCGCCAATTAAAACGAATTGAATTATTTTAAAATTCTTTATATGTGTGATTAATAATTTGTTAAGCTCGCTTTGAATTAAAAGAGATTGATTCTCTAGTATTTTAAACTGGTTTTCCCATTTTGAATG
>CAZRMG010000548.1:0-2225 GCA_964601095.1 uncultured Melioribacteraceae bacterium
GATTAATTTCCTTATTGCTTCTGTTGAATATTTCAAACCATTCCGGTTCAGGCGAAACCGGTGAATACATTATTTCATTTATTATAATGTCGTTACGTTGTTCATTAATCTTAACAACATTTATTGAAATGCAAATTGTGTCGTTATCATTGAACTGATCTTCCTTAAAATCGGTAAAAGCATAAAGAATGTTTTTACCTTCCGGCAAATTCTCAATGTTGAAGTTTTGTTCAATGGTCAGTCCTGTATTCAACTTCAGATTCTGAAGTTTATTCAAATCTTCGCCTGTGTCATAAACCCCGTTCAGGTTTTTATCACAAAATAGAATCAACGAAAAATTTGATACCGTTTCACTGCCGAGGTTCTTAACATTTATATTAATATCTGCCGGACTACCCACTTCTAAGTAATTATCATTTTGTTCAATACTGCTCACACAAAGATCATATTTCTTTTTTGAAACGGAATTAATTCTGCCCGGGGTTCCTTTAAATTTGCTTTCTGTTGTTTTCCAGTTTTCAGTATTCGATGATTTACTATTAACATCAATCCTTTCAATTGATTTTCCGTTACCGCCGCCCCAGTCAGATGAATAACTTACTTCGTCAATATTACCTTCGTAATTGTTTTTCAAAATTATTACACCGTTTGTGTTATCCATTGCCGGGAAAGATTTAACAATCAATTGCGATTTAATTTTATGAAACTTATTCAATGTTGAACTTCGACTGATTACAACATATTCGCCCAGGTTGATATACAAATCATCACCCGTAATTATCACAGAAGCGTTGTCATTTCCTATTTTCCAATTCTTTAGATTTATCGATGATGCCGAACGGTTATATATTTCAATCCATTCAGGTTCGCCCGTTGATGGTGCGTAATTGAATTCATTTATTACAACATCATATAAACCGGCTGGTTCTTCTATCGGTGTAATTTTTGTTAAATCACTATTGTTGTAAGGATTTTCATCTGCCGAACAGACAACCTCTGCAATCAAATTATAAACTCGTAATGCTGATATGTTAAGGATAAAATCAATTGAATTAGAATCACCTGCGTTAAGTACATCAATATTTTTAGAAGCAAATTGCTCATACGTTTGGGCAATTAAATCGTTGTTTGTATCATCGTATAAATTAACCGTTATGTTTTGTGCAATTAATTTACCAATATTCTTTACCAAGATATTTACAGTGATATTATCCCCTACAAAAGGATTTTGAGACGCTGAAATTATTTTTGCACAAACATCATAGTTTTTCTGCGAAACCGAATTGTCCGATCCGGGCGTGCCATTCAGCAAAGCAATTGAACTTTGCCAGTTCGATTCCGAAGTACCTGATATATCTTTTGAAATTCTTTCGAGAGATTTTCCCGAGCTGCCCCATGAAGACGAATATTTTATGCTGTCGAGTGTTACGCCGTTTTCATTTTTAATTCTTATTTCGTCGCCGGTGTTATTCAAACTCGGCAAAGATTTAATAACAAGTTTGGAAGTAATCGTGTAGTAATCCGATATAGATGCTTCGTCGCTGATTACCAAGTATTCACCGGGATTAAGAAAAAAATCGCCGCTTGTAAATTCCACCAAAGAAGAATTGTCGCCGACTTTCCAATTTTTTAAGTTCAATACTCTATCGGAACGGTTATATATTTCTATCCACTCCGGTTGATCAGGCGGCGGTGAATACATGAATTCATTTATTATTACTTCGAAAGGTTCTGCGGGTTTTTCACTTACATCAAATCTTAATATTGATTTGTTGTTTGTATTGTTTTCATCAAGCACATAAATTACTTCTGCAATAAAAGAGTAAACACCTGCAGTGTCTGCATAAATATTTTTAGATACAATAATCGAATCGCCGGCAGGTAACAGCGGGTAACTATTTGTAAACATCAATTCATCATTTTGACCAATAGAATCGGAATTAACGTCATAGTATAGATTTATAACAAAATTTTGTGCGTCATTTAGTCCGCTGTTCAAAATTACAATAGTCACATTCACGCTGTCGCCGACTAAAGGTTGCGATGGAGATTGCGAATTAAATTTTATTTTCAAATCATAATCCGGCGGTGAAACAGAATTTTTATATCCCGGTGTTCCGTGAAGCGATGTTGAATTTCCCCAGTTTGAAGAAGAGTTATCTTTCGTCATTGCAACTTTTTCATCAGAGTGCCCGGATATGTTATCTGCAGAATATGTATAGTTA
>CAZRMG010000549.1:0-2224 GCA_964601095.1 uncultured Melioribacteraceae bacterium
CTTTTGAATATCATCACCATGATTTCAGTAAAATAGTTATTCTTATAGATGGTAATGTAAATTACTTTGTAGAAGGTAAGTGTTATAATTTAAAACCTTGGGATATTTTATTAGTAAATAGAAATCATTCTTTCAATCGGCAGGCGTGCCTTTGCGGCTAATTCTTTCGGTACCTTCACTTCGTATTTTTCATCGAGAAGCGACTCGTATAATTTTTCAACAGTAATCATTTTCATGTATTCGCAAATTGACTTTTCACTCAACGGGTAAAACGCGGCTTGTGGTTTTAGTTTCTTTAATCTATGCAAAATCCCAATTTCAGTAGCAATAACAAATTCATTCTTATCGGATTTTTCAACAAAGTTTATCATTCCTTCTGTTGAATGGATGTGAATATTTTTGCAGTCAAAATACATTTGGGATTTAAGCCTGCACGAAGATGAACACCCGCATTCGGGGTGAATTAAAAATTCGGCGTTAGGATGCAGTTTCTGCGAATCCGAAAAATTAATGTCGCCTATTTTTTCGTGAACATGGCACGCACCGCTCCAAATTTCCATTTCTCTTTTTGTTACTACTGAAACGTATTGCCCAAGAAATCTATCTGGAAGGAAAAGAATTTTTTTATCGCGCGGAATTGATTGAACAACTTTAACTGCGTTTGATGAAGTAACGCAATAGTCGCTTTCGGCTTTTATTTCGGCAGTAGTGTTTACGTACGAAACAACAATCGCGTCCGGAAATTCTTTTTTCCATTCGCGTAATTGTTCTGCAGAAATAGATGCGGCTAAAGAACAGCCTGCATCCAAATCCGGGATAATTACTTTTTTATTTGGAGAAATTATTGAAGCCGTTTCAGCCATAAAATGAACACCGCAGAAAACTATTAATTCGGCTTTTGTTAAAGAAGCTTGTTGTGACAATCCGAGTGAATCGCCTACAAAATCTGCAATGTCCTGTATTTCGGGAATTTGATAATTGTGTGCAAGTATAACCGCATTTTTTTCTTTTTTCAGTTTTTTTATTTCATTTATTAAATCATTCATCTCAACCTTTACCAATAATCAAGAAAATATTTTCATGTTAATATCTAATGCTTTTACGGAATGAGTTAAAGCTCCAACGGATATATAATCAACACCGGTTTTAGCAATAGAGCTTACGGTTTTTAAGTTAACGTTTCCGGAAGCTTCGGTTTTAATTTTTCCGTTTATGATTTTTACCGCCTCTTTCATCTCTCCAATTGACATGTTATCAAGCATAATTATATCAACCTTTAATTCAATAGCTTCGCGCACTTCGTCAAGGTTTTTTGTTTCCACTTCAATTTTCATTTTCTTCTTTAAATGCTTTTTAACAAGCGCCACTGCACTTGTAATACTTCCCGCGGCTTTAATATGATTGTCTTTAATAAGTACCATATCACTGCGTATTTGTCAAGCATTCTTAATCCCGGCGCTGTTTTTCTTGTATCGAGAATTTTTGTTTTTGTTCCTTTTGTTTTCTGAACAAACAAATTCGTTGCCGTTGCAATGCCGGACATCCTTTGTAAAATATTCAAGGCAGTTCTTTCGCATGTTAGAAGAGTTCTCAAATATCCCTCAACTTCGGCAATGAGAGTTCCTTTTTTAACAAAGCTTCCATCTTTAACAAAACTTTTCCATACAATTTTTTTATCGAGTTTGCTGAATACTTGTTTTGCAATCGAAAGCCCTGTGATAACACCGCTTTCTTTTGCTTTTAAAACGGCTTTCGATTTTTTGCCCACAGGTATTATAAGATTAGAAGTTATGTCGCCTGCACCAATATCTTCTTTTAAAGCATCGCTAATTATTCTATCAAGTTCTTTTTTGTTCATAATGTTAAAGAATTTTAAAAATTGTAGTTGCGCTGTTTTTGTGTTGAACTATAGTTCCGCAAAAATAATTATTCTCGTTTGGAAAATCCGACCGGGTGTGACATCCCCGGCTTTCTTCCCTAAAAAGTGCTGCGGAGGTTATTAATTGCGATAATAGGATTAGATTATTTATTCTTTGTGAAAAATATTCAAAGTTGTTTTTCTCGTTCTTGGTTTTTAAAATATCGAGTTCGTTTAAAACGGATAAAAGTTTTTCTTTCGAGCGGGAGATCCCGACATTATTCCACATTAATTGAGCTACCCGGTTTTGTGTTTCCGAAAATTGTTTTTGTAAATCGTAATTAACTAAAAACTTGTTTTTAAAAT
>CAZRMG010000550.1:0-2224 GCA_964601095.1 uncultured Melioribacteraceae bacterium
GCAAGATAGTATGCAAGTAATCAATACCATCTTTGAATCGAAATCATATATATGGAGTGGAACAACCAAAACATCATATTTAAGTGACGAATCAAAAATACTTGTAGAATTTTGGATAAAGAACTTCAGAGCGGAAGATATAGAAGACTGGGAATTGTTAAAAAAGAGATTTCAATTAAATCATTCTCTATACTATTTCCAATTAGGAATATTAAAAGTAGAAATTGGAAAAGAAAAAGAGTGGATAAATAATTTGTCGAATTCAGATCTATTTCGATTTGTAGAATTAAATGGTATTACCCACGCTTTTTAGTGAGCATTTATAGAAAACAGCATAACCCGCAAATCAAAGCGACTGCTTTAAATTTTGCGGTATTGTATAATATTTATTGTTGAGTTGTAATAGCGAATTGCTTTTTGATGTTAGTGAATAAAACGAATTAATAAATAATTAGCGGCATAGCTTTTCAAAGTGTCATTGTAGTTTTGGGCAGCGCTTTATTTGCAAGGCCGTTATATGAAGTCCCGAAAAGCGGGACAGTGTTAATTGACAAAATGAATGATTGGGATTACTTTGAAGTATGAGTAAAATCAAAGTATCTGATATCTTAGCGCAAGGAATTAGTTCATATCTTGAAAGACATAAGCTGTCTTGGAAACAGCGAAAGGTAGTGAACAAAATAATCAACTGCGGTTCGCCGAGTTCGCCTCGCCAAAAGATTGTTTGTACAAATGAAGACTGTGGATATGAAATAGTAAGAAGTAAGCCGTGCGGTGACCGTCATTGTAACCGTTGTAACAACAGTAAAATGTTAAAGTGGCTTAGTAAAATGATGAAAGAATATTTACCTCTTATGTATCATCATCTTGTATTTACATTACCGAGTGAACTACATAATCTTATAATATGCAATCAAAAAGTAATTTATGAAATATTTTTCAAATCGTGTTTTGAAGTGTTGAAGAAATTTGGCAGAGATGCAAAGTATTATGGAGGCGAAATAGGATTTATCGGGTTACTTCATACATGGGGACAAACATTATGTTATCATCCGCATATACATTTTATGGTAATGAGCGGAGGAATAAGAAATCGAGAGTTTAAGTTGTTACCTTACCCGGAAAAGTTTTTATTTCCGGTAGAAGCGATGAGTAAAGTAATGATGGGAGTGTTTATAGAAAAACTAAAGTACAGTTATCAAAGCGGCAAATTAAACTTTCCGGGTGAGTTGGAAAAAATATCAACGGAGCAGAAGTTTAATAGTTATTTGTGGTTTTTGAGCAAAAAAGAGTGGGTGATATTTAACAAGCCTCCTCTCAATGGTAGTTCAAAAGTGTTGGAGTATTTATCAAGATATACACATAAGATAGCAATATCGAACAGCCGTATAAAAGAATATTCAAACAAAGAAGTAACATTTGAATACAAGGATTACAAAGACAAAGACGATATCGGCATTGCTAAAAAGAAATTGTTGAAGTTAAGCGAGGAAGAATTTATAAGAAGATATTTGTTGCACATACTACCGGAAGGTTTTAGAAAGCTAAGATATGGCGGAATATTTGCTTCAAATAAGAAGAAATTATCCTTCTCAATCATAAAAGAGTATTACAAAGAGATACTTGATAAACTTAAAAAACAAACAAATGACTGGTATGTAAAGGTTAGAAATTATGTCGAGTTCTTATGCCCGGATTGTAATAAGAAGTTGAAGTTATGTCATGTGTTTTATGACAGTGCTTAGTTGAAAGCTTAATAATAATAAAAGCTTCATATAACAAGCGCTAGAAGCAGACCGCGTCTTCGACTTAGTCTGTAAATGTTATTTTAAGCATTGTTTTTCAGAGTGGAGTAATCATCTCAAGTGCGATTGGTTACTAAACTGATTTATAAATAACTAGTTGCGTTGGCATATGTAGTATTGCTGTATTGGGCGGCTGCTTAAGCGCAACACCGTTATGCCTTTAATATAATATGGATGATCAAACATACGAAGCATTAGCAGAATTGATTTGTGGCGATATGAAAGATGCGCCAGTTTATCGCAGTGGCTCGGAAATATCAAGATTTTTTGAGAGAGCTGGTGTACCTCGTTTTCGTCACGATGGTTCTACAAGAAAGTGGTGGACAAAAGACTCGCTTAAATCTGCTACATCTGAAGAACTTACCAATATTCTAAAAAGAATTGCCAACAATGAAGTGTGGTTTGAGGAGATATTGAGA
>CAZRMG010000551.1:0-1884 GCA_964601095.1 uncultured Melioribacteraceae bacterium
AATATAAAAGATTGATGGATAATTACAATTCAAAAGATCATTAACGATTAACGAATGAAGATTTTAGAAGTATACTTCGTAAATCAAAAATCGTTAATCCTTGTTCTTAAATCAAAAATAAGAAGTTAAAAATATGAATAACACAGCAACTTACATTTTCCCTGATGCAAGCGGCAAGTTTGGAATTTACGGCGGGAAGTATGTCCCCGAAACTCTGATATCCGCGTTGGACGAACTTGAAAAACTTTACAATGAAGTTAAAGATGATGACGCATTTAATATAGAACTAGAAAATCTACAAAAAGAATATAACGGCAGACCAACACCACTTACTTTTGCTGAAAGATTAACAGAACATTTCGGTAAAGCTAAAATTTATTTAAAACGCGAGGACCTCTGCCATACAGGAGCTCATAAATTAAATAACGCACTTGGACAAATATTACTTGCCAAACGTTTGGGTAAAACAAGAATAATTGCAGAAACAGGCGCGGGTCAACACGGCGTTGCAACTGCAACTGTATGCGCAAAGTTTGGTTTAAAATGTGTTGTGTACATGGGCGAAGTTGATATCGAAAGACAAAAGCCAAACGTGTTCAGAATGAAATTACTCGGCGCAGAAGTTATTCCGGTAACATCAGGCAGTAAAACTTTAAAGGACGCAACAAACGAAGCCATACGCGATTGGGTTACAAATGTTGCAGATACTCATTACATAATAGGTTCTGTTGTCGGTCCTCATCCCTACCCAATGCTCGTCAGGGATTTCCAATCTGTGATTGGAATTGAAGCAAAAGAGCAGATACAAAAATATGAGAACAAACTGCCGGATTATATTGTAGCTTGCGTGGGCGGTGGCTCGAATGCAATGGGAATTTTTTACCCTTTCGTTAATGATGAGAATGTAAAACTCATAGGTGTGGAAGCAGCGGGTTACGGTATAAATTCCGGTAAACATTGCGCAACTTTAACACTCGGTGAACCCGGCGTTTTCCAGGGAATGAAAACATACCTTTTGCAGGATGCAAACGGACAAATTTCCGAAGTTCATTCAATTTCCGCCGGATTAGATTATCCGGGTGTTGGACCTGAGCATAGTTTATTAAAAGATATTTCCCGTGCGCAATATGAATCTATAACAGACGACGAGGCATTAGATGCAACTATATTGCTTGCAAAACTTGAAGGAATAATTCCCGCTCTCGAAACAGCGCACGCAGTTGCACACTTAAATAAATTAATACCGCAGACAAATAAAAACGAAATTGTAATTGTGAACATTAGCGGTCGCGGCGATAAAGACTTAAATACAATCATTCATCAAATCGGCGATAAAGTTTTATGAAGATTAAAGAACACATCGAAAAAATTAATTCATTAAAAAGAAAAGCTCTATCAATTTATTTGACAGCCGGATTTCCGAATAAAGACAATTTCGTTGATCTCGCGCTTAATGTTTTGGATAGCGGTGCGGATATGCTCGAACTCGGCATTCCTTTTTCCGACCCGTTAGCAGACGGACCCGTAATTCAATCATCTTCGCAGCATGCCCTTAATAACGGAATAAACTTGAAAGATGTTTTTGACTTTTGCGAAATGATTAAAACCAAAAGGGATAAACCAATTGTACTTATGGGTTACGCCAACCCGATTGTTAAATACGGCGCTAAACAATTCTGTACCGACGCATTAAATTCTGGGGCGCAAGGATTAATTGTTCCCGATGTTCCGCTCGAAGAGTATGAATCATTTTACACGGATGAATTTAACAAATTCGAAAAAGTACTTTTAACAACCCCAACTTCGTCGGATGAGCGAATTAAAGAAATCGATAACAAAAGCAGCGGTTTTGTTTATTGCGTAAGTGTTACCGGGATTACCGGC
>CAZRMG010000551.1:1980-2217 GCA_964601095.1 uncultured Melioribacteraceae bacterium
AATAGTTGAAAAAAATAAAATGTTGATCGGCTTTGGAATCTCAAAACCTGAACACATAAAAATGTTTGCGCCGCATTGCAACGGCGTAATTGTTGCCAGCGCGTTGATTAAAAAATTAAACGAAAGAAAAAGCACTAAAGAAGTTTGCGCATTTGTAAATGAATTGAGTAACGCATGTGAAATATAACTATTCATTATTAACGACTGGATTTGCTGGTAAACAGACTTTTTATTGAA
>CAZRMG010000552.1:0-2215 GCA_964601095.1 uncultured Melioribacteraceae bacterium
ATTAAAAATAACAGTGTAATATATCTTTAAGAAGTTAGAATATATATGAAGGATTTTCTTTCTATATTAGATTTTTGTTAATTTTTTTAAGTAGGTTGAAGTAAAAGATTAAGAAAGCTTTGAATGTTTTTTCATACATGTTTTTTTATATTAAAGTAATTTGTCACAATTCTTTATGAAGATTCTTCTTATAAATATTAAATATTTGGGCGACTTGATTGTTTCTACTCCTGGAATAAGAGCTTTAAGAAAACATGAGCCGAATGCTCAGATAGTTTTTCTTTTGCGTAAGGGATATGAAGAAGTGCTCGCCTATAATCCGAATGTTGACAAAATAATTTCCTTTGATGCGGGAATGAAAGGGAATTCAGGGTTCAATAAAATTATTGAAGGAATTAAATTCATAAAGAAAATTCGAAATGAAAAATTTAACGTAGTTATTTCAATGCATCCCGGCGACCGTACAGCATTTTGGGCTTGGTTTTCCGGTGCTAAAATACGCATTGCACCGTTAAAGCAAAGTTTTAGTTTTCTATTCAACAGAAAAGTCAAAGTTGATGAAGATTCGATAAGCTATTTGGATTATTATAATAAAATTATTGAGGAATACACGGGGAGTATTGAAAGTACACAAACCGATTTTTTTACATCCATTGATGACGAACAGTGGGCTAATCAATTCTTTAATGAAAATGGCATTACCGAAAACAATAAAATAATTGCAATTCATCCGGGTGCAAGCGAACCGACAAAAATATGGCCGGCTGATAATTTTATTGAGTTGATTAATAAACTGGAAAAAAATAAAAATGTAAGAATCGTTCTTGTAGAAGGACCCCAAGATAAATTTATTTGTGAGAACATTAATTCAAAATTTACCGGGAATGAAGTTGTTAATTTTTCATCAACAAACATTTCTAAAACATGTGCATTGTTAAAAAGATGTAATCTATTAATTACTCACGATACAGGTACACGCCATCTTGCGGTTGCGGTAAAAACGCCTGTACTCGCGCTTGTACCGGAAGACAATTTATCGTTCTGGAATTTTTATCATGACGTTAATTCATATAATCTTATAACAGGAAAAAGATTTGTTGTAGAAAAAAACTCCAAAAGAACAGGATTCCTTAACGGGATTTCAGTTGATGATGTTTATGAAAAAACAATAGCTATCTTAAAATTATGATACAAAGTGAAGTTAAAAATATTTTGATAATTAAATGGGGTGCGCTCGGCGATATTGTAATGAGTACCTCCGCGATTGCAGCAGTGCGGGAAAATTTTCCGAATGCTAAGATTACAATTCTCTCTAATCATTTGATGACGCAAATTTTACTCGAAGGTTTTTTATACGATGAATTGATTGTTATCAAAACTAAAGGCAATAGGGTTGATGCACCGTTGTCTAATCAACTAAAATTGATTTATCAACTTCGAAAAAGAAAATTTGATTTAGCGATAAATTTGCGCTGGACTTCCGAACGTGGAGCGGTAATTACATATTTATGCGGGGCAAAATACAGAGTAAGTTCGGGGCCAAAAAATGTAATGGGTTTATATAATATTCATGCTCAAGCGCCGGTAGGAAGATATCACGAGATACATCGTAACCTTGACATAGTAAAAGCACTTGGTATTACTGTTAAAGATGAAATCCCAACAATATATATTTCCGAAAGCGATCAAAAATTTGCGGATGAATTTTTTCTGAAAAATAATCTTACAAAAGAAAATACTATTTGCATTCATCCCGGGGCAAGCAGACCAATACGGGCATGGATGCCGGATAGATTCCGCGACATAATTAAACTTGCCGTTGAAAAATTAGACGTGAAGATAATTGTTACTTGGGGTACTGAAGAGGAGAAGCTTGCCCGCAATGTTGCTGACGGATTAGGACCAAACGTGATTGTTTCAGAAAGAACTAAAAGTATTGGAGAACTTGCAGCAATAATTAAAAAATCATCATTGTTTTTTTCTAATTGTACAGGCCCGATGAATGTTGCCGTTGCAGTTAGAACGCCGGTAATTGCGCTTCTCGGTTCATCCGATCCAACGGATTGGGGTGCTTACGGTGAAGTAAATACAAATATCAAATCTCCGCTTGTACTAGATCATTATTCCGATGATGACGAAAAAAAAGCAATGGAAATGATAACAGTAAATAATGTATGGAAGATATTCGAAAACAAATGGTACGCCATGAATTTAA
>CAZRMG010000553.1:0-1257 GCA_964601095.1 uncultured Melioribacteraceae bacterium
TGCTGAGGAAATAGGAGAATTTTCTGTTGATTCCAAATACCACATATCATCTAAATTGAACATAGTATTTATAGAATCATTAATTACTTCATATGCAATGTTATCAACAAAAAGAATATCTGCTTGAATCAACGGAAAACCATTATTTATGATCTGGACTTTTAATTTAAAACTATCATTTAATGATGATTGACCAAACATTTGAAGATTTACAATAATATAAATAAACAACAATAAATTTTTCACAAATCTCTCCATAATTGAATACACATAACGGCGTTGTGCTTAAGCGGATGCCAGACGGTTTACGCTACTTACACAACGATTTACTGTTTATTTAATTTATTGCCTCACAACAAGAACAAACGGAACAATGTCACACTACAAATACTCTGACCGGCTGCAGCATACCGCTTGAAGCACTTGTTATATGAAGCTTATTTTAATAATATAGCTCTCAACAATGTACTTAACTACTATTGAAAATAATTATTAACTTCTCATCACACACCGGGCACAAAAATTCAACATACTTTCTAATTCTCAAATACCGGGCATTAATTTGCCGTGTATATTTTGTAAATAACTCTTTAATGATTGAGAGTGACTCTTTCTTCTTATTAGAAGCAAAAATACCACCATATCTTAGCTTTCTAAATCCGTTGGGAAGTATGTGAAGCAAATATCTTCTTATAAATTCTTCCTCACTTAACTTCATCAGCTTCTTTTTTGCAATACCATTTTCACTTCTGTCCTTGTAATCTTTGTATTCAAATGTTACCTCACAACCGGCATATTCTTTTATTCGGTTGTTTGAGATTGCTATCTTATGAGTATATCTCGATAAATATTCCAGAACATTTGATGAACCTTTTAACGGAGGTTGATTAAATATTACCCACTTTTTTCTACTAAACTTCCATACGTAACTGTTAAACTTTGGAGAAGATGATATTTTATCCAACTCTCCGGGGAATAATAATTCGCCAGCTTCATAACTGAACTTAAGCTTTTCTATGAACACTCCCATCATTACTTTGGACATCGCTTTAACCGGAAACAAAAACTTTTTGTGATAACGGAATCGCTTAAACTCTCCATTCTTTATTCCGCCATCCATCACAATAAAATGAATGTGCGGATGAAAGCATAGTGTTTGCTCCCATGTATGCAGCAAGCCGATAAACCCTAATTCACCTCCAAAGAACTTCTCATCTCTACCAAACTTCTTCATAACTTCAAAACATGACTTGAAGA
>CAZRMG010000553.1:1267-2214 GCA_964601095.1 uncultured Melioribacteraceae bacterium
AGTTCGCTCGGTAATGTGAATACTACATGATGATATGTAAGCGGCAAATACTGCTTCATTATTTTTGCAAGCCATTTCAACATTTTGCTGTTGTTACATCTGTTGCAATGACGATCTCCACATGGCTTGCTTCTTACATCTTCGTAATCACATCCATCATTTGTGCATAATATCTTTTGTTTTGCTGCATCAGGTGAACAACAATTAATTATTTTACTGATAACCTTCTTCTGCTTCCACGATAGTTTGTGTCTTTCAAGATATGAACTAATTCCTTGCGCTAAGATATCAGATACTTTGATTATACTCATACTTCAAAGTAATCCCAATCATTCATAATATCAATTAACACTGTCCCGCTTTTCGGGACTTCATATAACGATGTTGCAAATAACCGGCGCCCCAGAACTAGAATGCCGTATTTACAAACAACACCAATAATTTAGCAACCGGATTGTAAATTAAACAGTACAAGCCGGTTGCAACAATTTATTTTATTTGTACACTGCCGAATAGCAATGTTGTTTTTATAACAAAACTTAAGAACAGCACCAAACCCGCATGAATAAAGGCGTCCGGTTGATTTGCTGGTTAGCTGTTTTTCGGCTTTATCTTCTTCACTTTTACTAATTGTTGAATTTTTCTTTCCAATTTTTGAACACGTTTTTTCAATTCTTCTATATCATTACCATAATCTTTTTCATAACTATTAACTCTTTCGATTTCACGACTTAGAAATGGAAGAAAACTGATGTTTGAATAATTATGACTATCAAATCGAGAATCATGCTCTTCAATCAGTTTACCATTTTTATCAAAATATCTTTTTTCTATTCTTTCAAAATTATCTCTAATGTGACGGTCATTTTTATTTTTAACAAAATTCCATATTTGAATAATTGCCGGAATAAGACCGATTAATGAAGCGATTGAGCTAGCGATAAATA
>CAZRMG010000554.1:0-873 GCA_964601095.1 uncultured Melioribacteraceae bacterium
TATTTTGTAACCGCCGCCGGTTCATTTGCAATTGTGCCTATGGTTGCTAGCCCAAGCCATGGTCAGCCGATTAACAGTTCGTCAGCAGTTTTGTCATGGCGATTGCCTTTAGAAAGTGAAACCCACTTGAAATACGATGTTGAATATTCGAAGGATGCTGAATTCAGTAATTCTGAAAAAGTACAAGATGTTAATGAAACTATTGTTAATATAACAGGGCTGGAGCCAAAGGCAACTTATTATTGGAGAGTATTATCAAAGAATGCAAATGGTTCGATTTCTAATTATTCCGATGTCGGAACTTTCAAAACCGATGCTTCAATTACAAATGTTGAAGATATTGAATCAATACCAACAGAATTTAAATTGGAACAGAATTATCCTAATCCTTTCAATCCGGCTACACGCATTTCATATTCATTGCCAAAAAACTCTTTCGTTTCTCTAAAAGTGTACGATATAATTGGGCGTGAAGTGACAACTCTTGTTAATCAAGAAATGAATGCCGGTTCTTATTCCGTAATGTGGAATGGAGAAAATCAATTTGGCGTAAAAGTAGCAAGCGGAACTTACATATACAGTATAATCGCAAGCGATTTTACCCAAACTAAAAAGATGCTTCTCATAAAATAACTTGAGAGTATAATTAGTTGATTACAAAAAATTGAAAAGATAATAGGGGATAATTAAAATGGGAAAATTTGGTGCTTCTTTATTTGTGCTTGTGATGCTTGCTGTTATTGGTTTAGCACTTTACGCGTGTCATCAAGCTTATTTTGCATAGAAAAATTTGATGAGAGGTTTGAAAATATCAACCTCTCATTTTATCTTTTTTGAATTCGAGTGCGTTTTAATGATGTTAGAATTATTTGC
>CAZRMG010000554.1:883-1745 GCA_964601095.1 uncultured Melioribacteraceae bacterium
ATTAAAAATTGTTAGCCGTTTCAATCTGGTGAATAATTTTGCATCCCGGCTATATAGAAAAATGATAAAATTAAGTATATCAATTATTCTTTTTTAATTGGAGTGTGTTCTTGTGATGTTAGAATTATTTGCAGTTCATCATAAGTTTTTTGCTTAAAGTAGTTTGTTAAAATTTGTTTATTTTTGGAAAGGTCAACGTATTGTTGACCTTTCTTTTTATAATATACGCATGAAAATTTCTTATATAAAATACTCGCTGAAATTAAAACACCGGTTTACAATTTCACATTCTTCAAGAACAGAAACTCCAATTGTGCTTGTAAAAGTTGAGCAGAATGGAATTACAGGTTTTGGCGAAGCATCTTTGCCGCCGTATTTAAAGGAAACGCAAGACTCTGTTTGTGAATTTCTATCAGAAATTAAACTTAGAGATATTCATTCTGTTGAAGATCTTACTGAACTTAACAAGGAAATAAAATCATTATCACAAAATGATTGTGCTGCAAAAACTGCTGTGAATATTGCGTTGAATGATTTGTTAGGGAAAATATTTGGAATACCTGTATATAAATTATACGGAATAAAAAATAGAATTGAACCAGCTTTTACTTCGTTTACAATCGGGATTGATGATGAAAAAACTTTACGTGAAAAAATAAGTGAGGCAAAGAACTATAGAATTCTTAAGATTAAACTCGGAACAGAGCACGATGAGCAAATAATAAAAGTAATTAGGGAAGAGACAGATAAACCTTTGTACATCGATGCCAACCAAGGTTGGAAAGATAAAAATAGAGCTTATGAAATGATTGAATTCTTAAATGAACAAAATGTTCTGCTCATTGAACAACCGATGCCCGTT
>CAZRMG010000554.1:1755-2212 GCA_964601095.1 uncultured Melioribacteraceae bacterium
GCAGCCGATGCCGGCAAATTTTAAAGAAGAAACTCAATGGCTGAAAGAAAAATCAGCTTTGCCGATAATTGCTGACGAAGCTTTTCAAACTTATGATGATCTCGAAAAAATAAAAGATTCGTATCACGGGATTAATATTAAACTGATGAAATGCGGCGGTATAAACGAAGCATTGAAAATAATTCAAAGAGCAAAATCCCTTGACTTAAAAATTATGTTGGGATGTATGACAGAAACATCGTGCGCTATTTCTGCGGCAGCGCAAATTTCTCCGCTTGCAGATTATTTAGATCTCGACGGAAATCTTTTAATCGGCAACGATCCGTTTGAAAGCCAAACTTGTAAAAACGGAATGATAAGATTGACTGCAGATAATGGGCTTGGGATATCGGAGAAGGAAGCTATATTTAATTAATAATAAAAAATTAGCTCATTTAATTTCATATAGTATTTAATT
>CAZRMG010000555.1:0-2206 GCA_964601095.1 uncultured Melioribacteraceae bacterium
ATCTGCGTGGGGTCGTAGATAAGAAGTTCTTCCTATTCCGTATCGCCAATATTTAGACCTATGGGTCAATTTGCGTGGTGCAACATGCTCTAATCTGCGATAAATGCTGGTGGTTTGAGAGATTCAAAACATTCAGAGCCAAAATCGAGCAATGTAACTTCTCTATAGGTCAAATTGCGTGGTGTAACATAGCTACATCCTATATAAATACTAACTTGTTGAGAGATTCAAAACCTCAAAAACAAGCAAAATGCACAAGAGCAGATGTCAGGTATGTGGTTCAATACATACAATAAAATATGGCAAACATAAAGGAGTTCAGACGTACAAATGTGTTGATTGTGGTTATAGGTTCCGCAACAGCAACCTTCCCAAAGACCTTGATATATGGAAATTGTATCAAGACAACAAACAAACGATATCAGAACTGGCAGCAACATTCGATGCCAGTCCTTCCTCCATTAAACGAAGGCTCCGTAACATAACTATCGATTGGGAGCAACCACAAATATCAGGTTCTGGTTTCGTACATATTGATGCGACATACTGGGGACGCAACAGTGGAGTCTTGGTCGGTCTGGACAGTTGTACAAGAAAAATATTGTACCTTTCGTTCATTAAACACGAACGATTGTCCGATTATCAAGATGCTGTAGCAAGCATCGAGAAACGAGGATACAAGATAAAGGGCATCATAATAGATGGTTTACAACACCTGTTCCCTCTCTTTTCTGCATACAAGATTCAAATGTGCCATTTCCACATGAAACAGATAGTGAGGCGCTATCTCACATTGAACCCCAAGCTTTTATCAGCAAGAGCCCTAAATGACATAACGAATGGACTAACCTACATGAGCAAGGAAGAGTTCTCCAAAGAGTACGAGGATTGGAAGTTGGAATGGAAAGATACACTGAACAAACGATCAGAGTTGAAGAATGGCAAAACTTGCTATCGACATAAACGACTTAGATCAGCCATGCACAGCCTTGATTTCTACTTGCCATACCTTTTTACTTATCAGTTGAAATGCTGCCAGAAAATGCCTAACACGAACAACAAGATAGAAGGAACATTCACTGATCTGAAGAAAAAGCTAAACAATCACAGTGGCATGAATGAAAAGAATCGCAAGCGATTCATATGTGGGTTTTTCTTGGCATATAAATAAGCTCTCAGCATGAAAAAGGCAGGGTCAAACAAATGACGCTGCCTCATGCCAGTCGCTATTGCAATCGTATTCCTCATGGAGTTGCTCCCCAGCAGAGCTCCACTATGCTTGGGACTGCGATACAAATATGAGCAAATTGTTGAAAATATTCAATCGTATTTTCATTTAAGTCACCACGCAATTTGACCCATTGACACTTAGTATAGTGAAAATACCACGCAATTTGACCTATACGCCACAAATGTTTGGCTTGTGGACGCCAATTCGTAGGAAAAGAACGGATTTCCACTTCGACAATATGGAATGATTATATGTTCGGTAAGCAGACTGTAAAAGAATTGTCCATCAGACATGGTCTTAGTGAATCGACTGTAAAAAGAAGGCTCAGCTGTATTAAGAAAACATGGGTTCAACCAAAGTACATGGGTCATGGCGTCATACATATTGATGCAACCTATTTTGGGAGAAACACAGGTATAATAATAGCCATAGAATCAGACACAGGCGCAGTTCTTTATATGGAGCACATAAAGCATGAACGAGTTCTGGATTACCAAACCGCAGTGAATCATATTGAAAGTTGTGGTTACCACATAGATGGCATCATAATAGATGGCATACAGACTTTGTTTTCTGTATTCTCGCAATACAAAATACAAATGTGTCAATTCCACATGGTTGCGATTGTCAGGCGTAAACTGACCAAGAATCCTCAATTACAGGCTGGTATTGATCTACTTGAGATTATATATGGAATGAAGAGCGCGAACAAAAAACTATTTATTGAGCAATATGATAAATGGTGCAGTCGATGGAAGACCTTCTTGGCAGAAAAGACAGTCAACGAAGTAACAGGTAGGAAGTTCTATACACATAAGAGACTGAGATCAGCAAAGAATAGTATTGATTTCTACCTGCCATACCTTTTCACATTTGAGGAGGTGGAGGGTATGCCAAGAACAAACAACAAACTAGAAGGGAGATTTACGGACTTGAAGAAAAACCTCAACGTTCACAGCGGCATGTCAGAAGAGA
>CAZRMG010000556.1:0-2204 GCA_964601095.1 uncultured Melioribacteraceae bacterium
GCGTCAAAATACGTCGTTCAAAATAAAATCTCCCCCCTACCAACACTCCAAAACAGAAATCCCCAATGACTTTCCGTCACTTAGCCGAATAATCTCATCATTTTCCTTCCGATAAAACCTGCAACCCGCTACTGCCAATAAAAATTTACTTCTTTCAGGAATACCAGACAGCTCAAAATGCAATGAACCTACTTCAGAATCTCTTTCTAATCGGATGGAATTCGCCGGATGCAATACATACTCATATTCAAAATTGGTTTTCAGAATCGCATAATTCAATTCAATCCCATCCGCATCCTGACGCCAGGCAATTTTCACCGGATCAACATCACAAATATTCAACTGAAAATTCTCACCTACCTCATAACGAAAAGGCAAAACAGAAGCCAGCCGAAAATCTGGCGTATATTCAAACTCACGCAATATTTTCTTACCCTCCTGCGTGTTGGCGCCTTCAGAAACACGACGCTTC
The DNA here is from genome assembly GCA_964601095.1 of uncultured Melioribacteraceae bacterium. Lineage (GTDB taxonomy): Bacteria > Bacteroidota > Ignavibacteria > Ignavibacteriales > Melioribacteraceae > JAEWUC01. Next base: position 473 of record CAZRMG010000556.1, read on the forward strand.
CCTCTTTCATTTACATGATCTAAATCTTTTAATTTCATAAACAAAGGAAGTAACTCCCAGTGAAAATTACGATTATCCCAATCATAATAAAAGGGAATAAGCGCTCGTCGAAAAAACTTGCTTATATGGGAAGCATGACCAAATTCTGAATTATAATCCCGTACAATCTGCATATTGGGACTATTCTTTATAGCTTCAGATGTAAATCCACCACCAGCTATTCGAGCAATCGGCTCACCGTTCAGATAATAAAAATTAATTCCGCCAATGGTACCAACAAGCGGATACTTTCCTCTTTGTTTTGCCATTATAAAATAATCTTTTAAATAAACATTACGGGAAAAAACCGTCTCCACTAAAGTACAAATATTTTTAGTTCCCCAACCAATCACCAATTCCTACGCCTTTAAAACCAATACCCTCTGAAATAAATCATAATGTCGAGGCTCCTTCTAATTAAAGCCCAGTATACGCCCAGTATACGCCTAGGTTATGCCATACTTTGTTAAACCTTTTAACAATTCAAAATAATAAAATTTCAGGAAAAATCAGATTAAGTAAACGATCAACAAGAAATCTGTAGATTCATCAAGAATATATCCTTGGTATAAATTTAAAAAATAAAATCTATAATCCCAAAACTACATCCCGATACAGAAAATGAAACATATTGATTTAAACTACTTTCCGATACAAAACTTCCCGAATATAGTTCCGAGAATATCCTTGTCCACATCAATCTGTCCCGTAATCGAACCGATGTGAGTCAGGGTTTCACGCAAATGAAAGGCCAGCAAATCTCCAGTCAGTCCGATGTTCATTCCTGTTTCTACGTTTTGCAGTGTTTCCAGTGCATTTTGTAAAGCTTCTTTGTGACGAAGATTCGTGATAATAACTGAGTTTTCATCTACTCCGATTGCCGAACGCAATTGTTCTACCAACTCCTGCTTCAGACGGTCAAGGTTGATGTTTTTCTTAACCGATAATCCGAAGTGACGATAATTCGGATGCTCCCTTTCCAGGGATTCAATATCCAGTTCGCGGTCGTGACCTTCCTTATCTATTTTACTCAGCAAATTGAAAACGATTTTGTCTTCCAGAATATCCTTGAGTTCTTTCAGAATCTCCACATCGTCCTCATAAAGATGAATGACCACTTTGGCTTGTTCCACTTTTTCTTTGGCACGCTCCACTCCTATCGCTTCAATTTTGTCCTCAGTTTCGCGGATTCCCGCCGTATCGATAAATCGGAAAGTAATCCCATCAATGGTAATAGTTTCTTCAATCGTATCGCGCGTCGTGCCGGCAATATCGCTGACAATCGCCCTTTCTTCATTCAGCAAAGCATTCAACAAAGTCGATTTTCCTGCATTGGGCTTCCCTATGATCGCCACCGGAACTCCGTTTTTGATCGCATTTCCGTATTCAAATGTTGAAACGAGATTTTGAATCTTAATTTTTAAATTTTGAATGAGCAAGCGAAGCTCTTCACGGTTCGCAAATTCAACATCTTCCTCCGAAAAATCCAGTTCCAGTTCAATCAATGCCGTGAAATTAATAAGTTCTTCACGTAAATCTTTTAATTCCGAAGAAATTCCGCCGCGCATCTGATTCAGCGCTACTTTGTGCGAAGCTTTGTTTTCTGCCGAAATCAAATCGGCAACCGCCTCGGCCTGAGACAAATCAATCCTTCCGTTCAGAAATGCACGCTGGGTAAATTCGCCCGGCTGTG
>CAZRMG010000557.1:0-2203 GCA_964601095.1 uncultured Melioribacteraceae bacterium
CCGGCGGCAAGACAAGCATCAACATTTGATTTTAGGAACGCGTCCAGAAAATCTTCTTTCGAACCCGCGCCGCCGCTTGCAATTACAGGGATTGAGACAATCTCCGTAATTGTTTTCAGAAGATTCAAATCATAACCGCTGCGTGTTCCGTCTTTATCCATCGATGTTAATAAAATTTCTCCCGCACCGAGTTCGAAAACTTTTTTGCACCAAGGAACTCCCTCAATTTCCGTTTCCTCTTTTCCGCCTTTAACAAAGACTTTAGAAATGCCGTTTATAGTTTTAACATCAACAGCGGCAACAATAGCTTGGCTGCCGAATCTTTTTGATGCTTCACTTATGAGGTTGGGATTTCTAACTATTGCAGAATTTAAAGATACTTTATCCGCACCTGCTTTTAACAAAGCATCAATATCTTCTAAAGCAGAAATTCCACCGCCGACTGTAAAAGGTATTCTTATTACTTTAGCAACTTCTCGCACAAGTTCAATCAATGTTTTTCTTTTTTCTTCAGTTGCAGTTATATCGAGAAAAACTAATTCGTCGGCACCTTCTTTATAATATCTTTCCGAAAGTTCAACTGCTGAACCCGCATCGCGCAGGTTGATAAAGTTTGTTCCCTTAACAACTCTTCCGTCTTTAACATCCAAACAAGGAATAATTCTTTTAGCTACCAATGTTCGCCAAGTCCTCTAATTTAATTTTGTTTTCATAAATTGCTTTCCCGACAACAGCCGCATAAAGATCGAGTGATTGAAGCATCACAATATCGTGTAATGAACTTATTCCTCCGGACGCGATCAAATTTATATCAGGATGCTTTAGCATAATTTTTTCGTACAATGCCGCGTTTGGCCCGCTCAATGTACCGTCTTTACTTATATCGGTACATAAGAATGTTTTAACATTTAATCCGCTGCAATAATCAATGTGTTCATAAATACTTATTCCGCTGTTTTCAGTCCAGCCCAATGTTAAAATATGTTCTTCGCTCGAATCTATTGCAATAACTAATTTATGAGCATCGTGTTTTGCACTAATTTTTTCAAATTCATCTTTATCCTGAATTGATAAAGAACCGATAATAATTCTATCAACTCCGCATTCAAATAATTCATCAACTTGGTTGATACTTCTAATTCCCCCGCCAAATTGCAAAGACAATTTTGTTTTGTCCTTTATTTCTTTAAGAATCGGCAGAGAACTTATCTTCCCGGTTTTAGCAGCTCTAAGATCTACAACATGAAGCCATTTAAAACCAAGCTCTTCATATTTCAACGCAAGTTCCATCGGGGAATAATTGTAGAAGGTCGGGTCATCGTACGCTCCTTGTGTTAAACGTACAACTTTGTTGTCGAGTAAATCAATTGCAGGTATTATTAACATAGTTCAATAAAGTTTTTAATTAATTGTATGCCGGCACTTCCCGATTTTTCAGGGTGGAATTGTACGCCGTAATAATTATTTTTTTCTATGGCCGAAGAAATTTCTATTCCGTGTTCCGTTTGCGCTATTGTGTAATCATTCAGCGGAACGTAATACGAGTTGGCAAAATAGAAATAAGTATTGTCTTCTATCCCGTAGAACAATTTTGATTCTTTTATAATTGATACTTTATTCCAACCCATATGAGGTACTTTAACTTGTGCATCGTCAAATCTTTTTGATGTAACAGGTAATATTCCAAGACAGCAAATATTTCCTTCTTCAGATTTCTCGCAGAACAACTGCATCCCCAAACAAATTCCGAGCAAAGGTTTTTTAGTAACACGAAGCATCGTCGATAAATTTTGAAGATGGAGTTTCTTCATGGCAAAAGAAGCTTCGCCAACGCCGGGGAAAATAATTTTATCGGATTTGTTAATATCAAATTCGCGGCTTGTTACGATGTACTCAACACTTAATTCGTTCAGTACATTCACAACTGATTGTGTATTACCCGCACCGTAGTCAATAACAGCAATCATAAAAGTCCCTTTGTAGTTGGAAGCGAAACGCCCGCTCTTTCGTCCATTCTGCACGCTTCATTTAATGATTTTGCAAATACCTTGAACATTGCCTCAACCTTGTGATGATCGTTATCGCCTTTTGCACTTATGTAAATATTTGCAAGCATTCCCGAAGCGAGTCCTCTAAAGAATTCTTTAACCATTTCTGTCGGCATTTCCCCGACATATTCGCGTGTAAATTTACAATTATAATT
>CAZRMG010000558.1:0-2199 GCA_964601095.1 uncultured Melioribacteraceae bacterium
TATGCATAATCTTGTAACTTGCATTCGCCGGCTTCATCGCAAATGGGACAATCGAGAGGATGATTTATTAAAATAAATTCCATTACGGCATTTCGCGCTTCCAAAGTTTTTGGCGATTTTGTGTTTACTACCATACCTTCAGTAGCCAGTGTAGCGCACGAAATAACAAGCTTAGGCATTTTTTCAACTTCAACAAGACAAACGCGGCAGTTGCCCGAAACAGATAGTTTGGGGTGCCAGCAAAAATGCGGTATCTCAATTCCGCCGGCCAGTGCGGCTTCTATAATTGTTTGCCCTTGAGTGAATTCTATTTGTTTTCCATCAATCGTAATTATAGGCATAAAAAATTCCTTTATGCTGCTTTAGACATAAAAATATTTTTAGGACTCAAAACTATTTTCGTTAATGATCCGGCTTCGAACAATTCATTTGCCAACTCGCGAATTTCACGGGCTGAAACTTCCCTAATTTTCTTTACAGTGTTTTCGACCGATTTAATTTTATTAAAATAAATCACTGATTGAGCGATATTCAACATTCTATTAGTAGTGCTTTCCAAACTTAAAAGCATGTTCCCTATTAAATACTCTTTTGCACGTTCAAGTTCAACTTCGCTTACTTTTTTACTTTTGATTTTTTCAATTTCTTCGAAAATTAAACTCTGCGCTTTATGAATCGATTTTTCGTTTGTCGAAAGATAAACTCCGAACGTAGATATGTCAAAAAATGAATTTAAAAAAGTATTCACTTGATAGGCAATTCCATTATCCTCGCGGATTTTCTGAAACAATCTGGAGCTGCTTCCCTCGCCTAAAATGTGAGATAAGACGCTAACACCGATTCGCTTTTTATCATTGAATCCATAAGTTGTTTTGCCGATTATATAATGAACCTGCTGAATATCTTTTTCCACAAACAAATCCGTAGCGGGTTGTAAAATGAGTCCGCGCTTTTTGCTGTTTGTCGGTTTTATTTTTTTTGTAATATATTTTTCAGCAAACCTGATTAAATCATTATGATTAACATTACCCGCAGCAACAACATAAAAACGGTCGAGCGTGTAGTTTTCTTTAACATAACCAACAAGATCATCATGTTTGAAAGAACGCAGATTTTTTTCTGTTCCGATAATAGGCATACCGAGCGGGTTGCCTGCGAAAACATCGCTTTCAAATTTGTCAAAAATTAATTCATCGGGCGAATCTTCAATATCGTAAAGTTCATCAATAACCACTTTCGATTCTTTTTCAATTTCCTTCGGATTAAAAACCGAATTCTGAATCATGTCTGCAAGTACTTCAAAAGTTTTTTCGATATGTGCCGACATTCCCCTTCCGTAAAAGCAAGTATGTTCTTTGGAAGTAAAAGCATTCAAATAACCGCCGTTGCCTTCAATTTCTTCCGATATTTTTTTTGCGGAACGTTTTTTAGTCCCTTTAAAAAACATGTGCTCAAGGAAATGACTAATGCCGCTGTTTTCAATTGTTTCATCTCGTGAGCCAACATTAAACCAGAAGCCGAGCGAAAAAGATTTTAAGTGATTTATCTTTTCCGAAATAACGGTAATACCGTTAGACAGTTTTGTAATTTTTATATTTTTCAAAGAAGATTTAATTACCGTTTATCCCAAATTTTGTGAAGCAAATATAGAGAAAGAGTATTCGTCAATCAAACACATGTTTAGTCAAATAAATTGAACATTGAACTTAATACCACCCGCTTCGACTCAAGTCTTTAGCAAGGTAAGCTACCAAGTTTTTTATGATTGATTATGATTTATCATGATATTTCATAAATAATCTTAGTTAATCCGCGTTCCATTTTATTATTTATTATCAACAAAAGTTTATAGTTTTACAAAAAATTTTCAGGATAGAGATGCTCCTTTCTAATAAAGTATTTTTTTTCGCCGCTTTATTCTTTCTATTTATAAACATTCATGCACAAGATTATGAAAGTGTATTGTGGAAATTAAACCGTATAGATTCGTTAGGAAATTTTTCAACTTCACCATTAAAAAAACTTCCGAAACTGAGCAATGAACATGCAAAATTCAATGGGATTGATGAAGGTGTTTTGTTGAGCATAAATCCTTTGGAAGACGCAGATGAATTCACAATCGAAGTAATTTTTAAACCGGATTCATCAACAAATCCCGCGAATAAAGAACAAAGATTTATACACATTCGAAACGGAGAG
>CAZRMG010000559.1:0-2189 GCA_964601095.1 uncultured Melioribacteraceae bacterium
TAGAGCTGATGACCGGGATTGAACCGGTGACCTCTTCTCCCGCCAAGGCGGGATGCTCTACCAACTGAGCTTCTACAATTTTTCAATTTGTTTTTAGAGCTGATGACCGGGATTGAACCGGTGACCTCTTCTCCCGCCAAGGCGGGATGCTCTACCAACTGAGCTTCTACAATTTTTCAATTTGTTTTTAGAGCTGATGACCGGGATTGAACCGGTGACCTCTTCCTTACCAAGGAAGTGCTCTACCAACTGAGCTACATCAGCCTGCAGAGCGGGAGACGGGACTCGAACCCGCGACCAACAGCTTGGAAGGCTGTGACTCTACCAACTGAGTTACTCCCGCTTTTACAATACAAAATGAACAGTATTTCTTATTTTTCAATTAATAAGAAATAAATTACCAAACTATTTTTTTGAGAATGAATGACGAAGTACGAACAAATTTGGTTTTCTTCTCCTTCATCAATACAGTAATTGTGGGCGGCGAGGGATTCGAACCCCCAAAGGCATTAGCCAACGGATTTACAGTCCGCCCCGGCTCTCCAACTCCGGCGTCCGCCCGGATGCATTTTACCCACTAATTCAAAAAGCGAGCTTCAAATATAGATGCCCGTTATTAAAAAAGCAAGAATTGTTTAAAACAAAAAATCTTGTCCTAATTTTCAATTGTTTTCTACAACGAATAAAATGTGTTAATAGAATAATAAATATCAAAACTATATCTTTCGGCTTAACATTTGAACATTGAGGGTTTTATGAAAATATCTGTCATCGGCTGTGGAAATATGGGTTTAACTTATGCAAAATCATTTCTTCAATATCATAAAGCAAATAAAGAAAACTTGATTTTAGTAGAGAAAAACGAAGAAAATTTTAAAAGACTTGAAAATTCTGGGATCGCAAAAGTAACCTTGGGTGTAAATAGCGAAGTATTAAATTCAGATGTTATAATTTTAGCCGTGAAGCCGCAAGATTTAAATACACTTTCTCTGGAATTATCAGGAAAAATCAGCAAAGAAACTCTTGTAATTTCTATTTTAGCCGGAATTAAAATTGAGAAACTCAAAAAAGTTTTAGCTCATAATTTTGTTGTGAGAGCAATGCCAAATATGCCCGCTCAATATGGAATGGGGATCACCGCTTATATCCCATCCGGCGAAGTTACTATACATCAAATTTCTACTGTTGAAAATCTATTGAGTACAACCGGAAGAGCATTTATGATTGACGACGAAAACTTGATGGATGGAGTTACTGCAATAAGCGGAAGCGGCCCGGCTTACTTTTACAATATTGTTAAGATTATGGTTGATGCAGCAAAAAATATGGGCTTCGATGAAAGTCTCGCTTCTTTACTTGTTCTTCAAACAATGCACGGTGCCTATCATGTAATTAATAATTCAGATACGGATTTAGAAACTCTAATTCAAAAAGTTTCGTCGAAGGGCGGAACAACTGAAGCTGCATTTAATGTATTAAAAGAAAAAGAATTCGCGCAAATTTTTACAGACGCAATAAAAAGAGCAGAACAAAGATCGAAAGAATTATCAGGAAGTTAGAATTGTAAAGCGGAAGTGTCTAAACTTCCGCCACATTTTTTTCTTTATGGAATTGAAATAATTTATAATTTATACTGTCACTCAGCGCTTTAAAACTCGCCTCAATAATATTTGTGGAGACACCAACTGTTCCCCATGTATCCTTGCCATCGCTTGATTCAATCATTACTCTAACTTTTGCTGCCGTTCCATCCTTTTCATCAAGTACACGTACTTTGTAATCCACGAGTTTCATTTCGGCAATTTCCGGATAAAATCTTAACAACGCTTTTCGAAGAGCTTGATCTAATGCATTAACCGGGCCATCACCATCCGAAGCAGTGTGTTCAATTTCATTATTTACTTCAATTTTTAATACCGCTTCCGAAGAAGAATGCCCCATCGCATCATAAAATACATTTACTTTAGAATCAATTAGTTTGAAGAATGGAGAAAATTCATTTGTCTCCGAACGTAAAATCAATTCGAACGAAGCTTCAGCACCGTCGAATTGGTAACCGTTAAATTCAAGCGATTTAATATTTTCAACTACTCGCTTGCTTAATTCTTTATGTTCTGATAAATCTATGCCGACTTCTTTTGCTTTGTATTTAACATTGCTTTGTCCAGATAAATCAGAAACAAGAACTC
>CAZRMG010000560.1:0-2180 GCA_964601095.1 uncultured Melioribacteraceae bacterium
CCAACAATTGGCGAAGTAACAACGGGATTGTTTAAAACCCAAGCGAGCGCAACATCAGCCGGTTTTTGATTTATGTCTTTGCATAATTTTTCGTATGCTTCAATTTGCGGACGAAGTTTTTCAACTGATTTTTGCAGCGGTTCTCGCATTCGTCTTCCTTCTTTAGCTTTTTGTAGAACACCGCACAAAATTCCGCCGCCCATCGGACTCCATGGAATTAATCCAACACCAAAATGTTTGCACGCAGGTATTACTTCAAGTTCGATGTGGCGGTTACGCAAACTATAAATACTTTGCTCGGAAACTATGCCGAGATGATTTCTTTCCTTTGCTTTATAAATTGATTCCGCAATATTCCACGCTGCAAAATTACTGCTGCCTACATATAGAATTTTACCCTCTCGTATTAGTTGTTCCATCGCCTGGTAAATTTCTTCCCAGGGTGTGTCACGGTCAATGTGATGCATTTGATATAAGTCTATATGATCTGTTTGCATTCTCTTTAAACTATCCTCGCATGCTTTGCGGATATGAAACGCCGAAAGTTTTCCATCGTTAATTCCGCCGCCCATTTTTCCGTAAACTTTTGTTGCAAGAACTATTTGATCCCTTCGCGATTTATCTTCTGTCAGCCATCGTCCAATTATTTTTTCCGTGTTGCCGGTTCCCGTACCCTCCAGCATATTTCCATAAACATTTGCTGTATCAAAAAAATTAATCCCGAGTTCCAAGGATTTGTTCATAATCGCAAAACTATCGGGTTCCGAAGTGTATGGACCGAAATTCATTGTCCCGAGACAAATCTTACTAACTTTTAAACCTGTTCTCCCTAAAAATTTATATTGCATTTCGCCTCCCCTTCCAGATTTTAATTGCAATGTAAAAAAGAAAATGGTGAAGTTAAAAGTAAACTATATTAAATTTGAGACGAGGGCATCTTATTAGATTTAAATTCGGGGGACAAAATGAAAACCGCTATTTGTAAAATATTAATTTTCTCTGCGCTTGCATTTACAAGTTGTGATGAAACAATTTTACACGTCGAGGAAGAATATTACATTACATGGAATTTTGAAATCAGCACTATGACAAATGACTATTTCAGGGTGATTGATGTTCATACCGGCAAATTCAAAAACATACCGGCAGTTATGGAATTGGAAGGGACATATTACTTGCCGATAATGAGCCGCATGCCTTCCTATCACAATAAAATTGTAAATGGTTATTATTTTATTGATCAACCGCACGGTTCATTGGAACCGGATACTGTTTTTAAAGTAACAAAACATATTAGAGACACAACAATAACCCATGGGGAAATCAATGGATGAAAAAACACTTAAATTATTTTTTGAAATTCACACCGACTTACCGCGCGAAGGACCTGGAAGTTTTGAAGCGACTGAAAGAGCTTACAATTCAATTAAGGAATTTTTGAACGAGCCATTGATCCTTGATATCGGCTGCGGACCCGGAAAACAAACAATTGATTTGCTAAAAATTTCGGATGGAAAAATTATTGCAATAGATAATCACCAACCTTTTGTTGAAAGACTTAAGAAAACAATTTTAGATGAGAAATTGGAACATCGCGCAAAAGCACAGCTTGGGGATATGTTTAATCTTGAATTTGAAGAACAACAGTTTGACCTAATTTGGTCAGAAGGTGCTATGTATCAGCTTGGTTTTGAAAAAGGGTTGAAAGATTTCCGCAAATATTTAAAACCCGGCGGATTCATTGCTGTTACCGAAGCTAGCTGGACTTCAAGAAATAATTCGCAAGAAAATGCTGAGTTTTGGGCAAATGAATATCCAGGAATAAAACATTATGAAGAGAATCTGCAAATAGCAGAAAATTGCGGCTATAAAATTATTGATCATTTTATTCTCGATAAATCAGATTGGTTCAATGATTATTATATCCCAATGATGCCAAGAATGAAAATGTTAAAAGAAAAATATCCTAACGATGAAACTGCGCAAGAAGTTGTTCGCTTACATGAATGGGAAATTGAAATAATGGATAAGTACAGCAACGAATGCGGTTATGTTTTTTTTATTCTTCAAAGAAACGATTAGTATTATGAACATTATTCATTCATCCGAACCGCTAACTATCGAAAAGTATTTTCCTCTGTTTGAATCAACCGGGTGGAATGTAAAATACAAATTAACCC
>CAZRMG010000561.1:0-2175 GCA_964601095.1 uncultured Melioribacteraceae bacterium
AAAAGTGAAATTAAGAGTTGTACTAGCATAGTTCCCCGAAAAATATATTACAGTATTAACCCCTTCTATAAAGCAAAAATATGCGAGCAGGAAAAGAGTTAGATTTTTATAATTTCTAAGATGACTTAATGTATTAGTAACTCTTTTAAAACCTATTTTAATTACGGCAGAGTCAACTTCCCTTTTAGTTCTTTTATCCTTTATAAAAATGAAGAGCGGGATTGCAAAAATTAAGAATATTAAAGCAGCAAGCGGGAATGTTTGTTTAATCATGTGGTTTTGGATCAGCGGGAAAACAACGGCTAATGTGGTCAACGAACCAAGATATCCCATTGCAAAACCATATCCGCTTACTCTTCCGTAATTTTTTGGTGTTGTTATTTCAGGGAGAAATGCATCGTAAAAAACTAAACCTGCTTCAAAACCAATATTTGCAAATACAAAAAGTAATACACCTAAAAAAATATTCCCTTCGTTAACAAAATATAGTAAGCCCGTTGAAGTAACACATAAAAGAGTAAAGAATAAAAGGAATCTTTTCTTCCCTGCCGAATAATCTGCAATTGCACCAAGTACTGGTGAAATAATTGCAGTTACAAGCATAGAAATACTTGTACCTATACTCCAATAGAAATCGCCTATTGGTTTGTCTCCAGAGATTGTCTGTTTAAAATAAACCGCATATAAAAATGTTACAACGACAATTGAATAAGACGTGTTTGCAAAATCGAAAAGTGTCCAGATAAATATTTTGAATCTGTCTTTACTCGTGCTGGGATTTCTTTGGAAGCGATTCTTCAATAAGTCCTCGGCCGGCTTTATTCAATTTGCCGGATTTTTTAAGATCCGACAAAATTGCGTCCAAAATTCCATTAATAAATTTATTGCTGTTGGAAGTAGAATAGTCTTTTGCGATTTCTATTACTTCATTAATTGTAACTTTAGGCGGGATATCCGTAAAAAACAATAATTCTGTAATTCCTATTCGAAGAAGCAACCTATCGATCAAAGCTATTCTATCCATTTCCCAATTATCAACCCGCTCTTGGATTTCTTTGTCGATTAACTTGGTATTTGCGACAACTTTATTAATTAATTGCTTCGCGAAATTAATATCCGCTTGTGAGGTTAAATCGGTTAATATACCTTCGGTAAGAGTTGTTAATCCTTCTCCATTGAGTTCATAAGCGTAGAGTGCTTGTAAAGTCTTTTCTCTTAGGATTCTTCTATTTGATTTATTCATAGATAAATTCAACCACCAACTATCTGTATTAGAACATACTTACATTAATAAATAACTTTAACTAAAATATTAAACTGACGGTACAAAGTTAAAACATTTTTTCTTTATTCAAGAAACAATTTAATAAAATTAAGGAGTATAAATTTTCTTTATGCTGCCTATTTTTTGCAATCTTTCTTCCGCCAGGTTATTTGAAGCTTCATGAGTTGGAATATTTTGCTTTTTAGAAAGAGAGAACACCCGCTTAACAATATCATAAATACCCTCTGCCTGCTTCATAGCCCTATCTTGCCGGTATCCTTCGAGCTCGTTGGCAACATTTATTAATCCACCGGAATTAATGACGTAATCCGGTGCATACAAGAGTCCTTTCTCTAAAAGCATTTTTCCGTGTTTGTCTTCATCTTCAAGCTGGTTGTTAGCCGCGCCTGCAATAATTTCGGCTTTAATTCTTGGAATTGTATTGTCGTTAATTATAGAGCCGAGTGCATTAGGAGAAAATATATCAACATCCAAATCGTAAATTTCATCGGGTTTTACTACATACGCTTTAATTGTTTCGAGAACTCTTTTAATCTTATTATCAAGGATATCGGTAATATAAATTTCAGCTCCTTCGGTATAAAGATGTTCGCATAGATATCTTGCAACATGCCCAGCGCCTTGAACGGCAATTTTTCTTCCTCGTAAAGAATCGTTACCCCATTTTTCGTTGGCGCATGCCTTCATTCCTACAAAAACTCCGTATGCGCTTACGGGAGAAGGATCGCCGGAACCGCCCAACGCTTTTGATATGCCCGTTACATATCTTGTTTCCATTCTAACATATTCCATGTCAAAAACATCAGTTCCAACATCTTCGGCTGCAATGTATCTCCCTCCTAAACCTTCCACAAATTTTCCAAATGTTCTAAAAAGCAATTCGTTTTTTT
>CAZRMG010000562.1:0-2161 GCA_964601095.1 uncultured Melioribacteraceae bacterium
CCCCGGCTTTGTGCAAAGTATGATAAATGTATTATGATGAGTGATGAAGATGAAAAGCAGCTCAAGCTATACAATCCGAATGTTAAAACAATTGTTATTCCACTTGGAGTTGAAAAAGATTTATTGAAGATTTCGATGGATAAACCACAACCTTTTTCTTTAGTTCATATCGGCTCATTGCAATGGTATCCAAACTGGGAAGGACTGGATTGGTTTCTGAATGATATATTTCCGACCGTTCTTAAAAAATACCCTCGTACTAAATTGTATTTATACGGGGGAGGTGTACCGGAAAATTATCAGTTACCGGAAAACATAAAACAGAATGTTATTATAAAAGGATTTGTTGAAAATATTTGGGAAGAGTTGAAAGATAAATCTCTTGCAATTATTCCTCTAAGAATTGGAAGCGGTATCCGTGTTAAAATAATGGAAATGTTGGCTGTTGGAATTAACATAATTACAACCTCGCTTGGCAAAGAAGGTCTAGATGTCGAAGATGGAAAAGAATTATTAATTGCAGATTCATCAAGAGAATTCGCCGAAAAAATTATAAATTTCTTTGAGGATAAATTTGATTCATGCGGAATGAGCAGTTCCGGCAGAAGTTTTATTGAAAAAAAATTTCTTTGGGAAAATATTGCACAGAAATTTGAACAAACCTATTTTGAACTGATTCATAATAAGACCAGCAAATGATAACAGTCTTGGAAATATTATTCTACTTACTTTGCCTTTTAGTGATTAATTCCTTTTTTCTTTACCCGCTTGTTGTTTTTTTAGCAAGTAAAAGGTACACAGGCCGTATTACTATTCACGGTTATGAACCATCTCTTTCAATTCTTATTGCCGCTTATAATGAAGAAAAAGTGATTAAAGAGAGAATAGAAAATATTGCATCAATGAATTACAACTTAAATAAGATTGAAGTATATATAGGTTCGGATCAATCAACCGACCGCACAAATGAAATACTTCTTGATGCGGAAAAAAAATATAATTGGCTGCATCTTTATATCACGGAAAAAAGAAGCGGTAAAGCTGGTATTTTAAATGAGCTAATCAATAAAGCAAAAAATGAAATTATAGTGTTTACGGATGCCAATACCGAATTCCATCCCGATGTGTTTAAAAATCTAGTAGAAGATTTTGCCGATGAAAAAGTTGGCGGTGTCTGCGGCAAACTTGTTCTAATAGAAAACGATGTGAGCAGAAGCGAGGGTGTTGAAGAAACAAAATATTGGCAGTACGAAACAATTATTAAACGCGCCGAAGGCAAATGCGGAATTCTTCTTTCTGCAAACGGCGGAATATTTGCTATTCGAAAAGAATTGTATAAACCAATTCCTACGCAAAACGCGGTAACGGACGATCTATTTGTTTCACTTTCTGTCATCGAGCAAAACTATAAATTTACGTACCGCGAAGATGCAATTGCATACGAAGGAACGGGTATCGATTTAACATCCGAGTATAATAGAAAGGTAAGATTCGGCTCCACTAATTTTCAAACACTTATTTATTTTAAAAATTTGTTGTCGTTCAAAAATCTTAAAGTTGCATATGCTTTCTTTTCGCATAAAGTAACTCGCTGGTTTCTGCCTGCCCTGCTGGTTTTAATTTTCATTTTAAGCTGGTTTCTGTCGGCTTATGTTTATTGGATTCAAAAATTCTTTATGCTTCAAACTGCATTTTACATTTTGGCTCTTTGCGGTTATCTGCTTTCGCTTGCAAGAATAAGAATAACATTGTTTTCATTGCCGTATTTCTTTATTGTTTCAAACATTGCAATTGTTGAAGGATTTATAAAATTTATACGTAAAGAGCACAGTGTAATTTGGGAATCAACCAAGAGATAAATATGAACTACAACATTATTGTTATTGGCGCGGGAATAGTTGGGCTTGCGAGTGCTTTGAAAATATTGGAGAAACACCCGGCTTTAAAATTACTTGTGCTTGAAAAAGAAAACGAAGTAGCGAAACATCAAACCGGAAACAACAGCGGAGTAATTCATTCTGGAATTTATTACAAACCCGGAAGTCTAAAAGCAACAAACTGCATCCGAGGATACGAAATGTTGTTGGAGTTTTGCGATAAGAACGATGTTAAATACGATATTTGCGGAAAAGTAATTGTTGCTACATCTCAAAAAGAAATT
>CAZRMG010000563.1:0-445 GCA_964601095.1 uncultured Melioribacteraceae bacterium
AGCGTTATGCCGAATATTGGCAAACCTACCACACTTTGATGGAGCGTCACGGTGTTACACCGGCCGGAGCGCGCACAATTTTACGCACAAACGCAACGGTAATCGGTAGTTTGATGTTGCGAAAAGGAATTGCTGATGCTTTGTTATGTGGAAAAGTGGGAAGTTATAACTTTCATTTACGCCATGTTCTTAATGTCATTGGAACCAAGCAAGGGCAAAGTACTGTCGCGGCTATGATGTTATTGATAAGCGATAAAGGAAACTTCTTTATTCTTAATGGCGATTATTCTAATAGTTATGATGGTTCAGCTTTTGTTGAATTTTATTATGATTATGATGGAAATACTACTGGTTGGATTCCATTTCATGTTTCTAATAAAATTGAATTTAAAGAAGCAATTAATACATTAAAAATAAAAATTGTTTTAATTAGTAAAAATAAATA
>CAZRMG010000563.1:455-779 GCA_964601095.1 uncultured Melioribacteraceae bacterium
TCTTTATTGCCGATACCCATGTTAATCCTACGCCAACCGCTGAACAAATCGCAGATTTTACCGTTCTTGCCGCCAAAAATGTGCGGGCATTTGGTATTGAACCAAAAGTGGCTCTATTATCACATTCAAATTTCGGCTCGCACGTTGATGTTGAATCGGAAAAAATGAGAGATGCACTGAAAAGAATAAATATTCTTGATCCAAATCTGGAAGTTGATGGAGAAATGCATGCAGATGCCGCTCTTGACGCCGGAATACGTGAACAGCAATTCCCTAACTCACCCCTAAAAGGTCGTGCAAATTTATTGGTGTGTCCATGCCAAT
>CAZRMG010000563.1:789-2157 GCA_964601095.1 uncultured Melioribacteraceae bacterium
CCAGCATTGCATATAATATGTTTAAGGTCTTGGGTGATTGTATTCCTGTTGGGCCAATGTTGTTGGGTGTTAATAAGCCTGTGCATATTCTTACTTCTGCGACTGATACACGAGGAATTTTGAATTTAACTGCTTTAGCTTGCGCGACAATAAATGCGGGAATGTCTGCTAAAAAGAAATAAGGCCATTCGTTTTGATATTTATTCAAAAGAAAATCATTTTAATATTTAAAAGAGTGTTAGAAATGATTTTTACGATTGTCCGTTGGGTATAGTTGGAATATCGTAAGTGCATGAAGAAGCTAAAAACAGATGATAATGCAAAAAAATCGGACGAAACTATCGTTACCGAGGAAACAAGCGTTGCTCTGTCTGATGAAATAATCGATGCGGTTAAAGAGGCGATTGATGCCGATAATAAAGATATATCATTGGCGTTACTTGATTCTATGTCGCCCGCAGATGCCGCTGATTTGCTTGATAAAATTGACTCTTTTGAACGCAAAAAGTTAATTGAGTGGTTTGGCGATAAATTTACTCCTGATATGTTTCTTTATCTTAGTGATGAAAACATCCGCTCAATTTTTGGCGATATGAAGCCGACACAAGTAGCCAGAATTATTGCCGATATGGATACCGATGATGCCATGGAGCTTTTGGAATTGCTCGATGAAGATTTTCGTGTAGAGGTTATAAAAAAACTATCTAAAAAAACTTCGTATGCAAGTAGAGAAGGGGTTCACATTTCCCGAAGATAGTGCGGGACGTTTGATGAGCCGTGATGTTGCCGTTGTCCCTAAAACATGGACGGTTGGTAAAACCCTTGATTATGCTAGGATGGCTAGTAACAATCTTCCGGAACAGTTTTTTGATATTTTTATTGTAGATTCGTCCTACAGAGTCATTGGCGAAGTCCCGTTGGATGTTCTTGTAAAATCTCAGCGTTCAACAAAAGTTTCAGATATCGCCCGTACTGAAATTTTTAAAATTCCGGTCACAATGGATCAGGAAGAGGTGGCACACCTGTTTCGTCGAGATGTAATTCTATCGGCTCCGGTTGTTGATGAGGCGGAGCGTTTGGTAGGGGTAATTACGGTTGATGATATTGTGGATGTTATCGATGAAGAAGCCGAAGAAGATGTTTTGAAAATGGGCGGTGTTGTTGAAACTGACTTTTACAATGCAATTTTTTCTACGGTTAGACTACGTTTTTCATGGTTGGCCATTAATTTATTAACGGCGATTTTGGCATCTCTTTGTATCAGCATGTTTGATAAAGCACTGGAACAAGTGGTGGCGTTGGCAATTCTGATGCCAATTGTAACCGGTATGGGTGGAAATGCAGGAACTCAAGCCATGACAGTTGCTG
>CAZRMG010000564.1:0-2156 GCA_964601095.1 uncultured Melioribacteraceae bacterium
TGCAACAGGTAAAGAAGGCCTTGTAATGGTTTCATTTGATACAGAATTATTTGGGCATTGGTGGTTTGAAGGACCAGAGTTTATACGCAAACTCTGTCAAGGGCTGCACAATTCACCATACGTGAAGATGATGACTGCATCCGAGCAACTATTCCTCACGAAACCACATGAAGTCATTTCACTACCTGAGGGGTCTTGGGGAGAGAACAACAACCACGATGTGTGGATGAATGAAGGCAACAAATGGACGTGGCAATACATTTATGATGATGAGTTACGACTTAATAATATTTTAAAGGAAAGAAATGTTACTTCATTAAACGAATCAGAGCGGCGCATTTTAACACAAGCATTGCGAGAGTTGATGTTGATGCAATCGTCCGATTGGCAGTTCCTTATTTATACAAACGGGGCAAAGGACTACGCAGAACAGCGTTTTTCTTATCATCATAACGACTTCAATCGTTTATGCTCATTATATGAAAAATATGAAGGAGAGAAGGAATTAGATACCCAAGATGAAAATTATTTAATAGAAACAGAACGCCGTAATTCTGTCTTTGCAGAACTCGAATTAGAGTGGTGGAGCGAGTGAGAGATTGTGTAAAAAATATTTGCAATTATATTATTTTTTTTATTTAAATTAGAAGCCGAATGCTTACAGTTCGTATTAGTTTATTTGTTAAAAAATATAAGTACAACAAGGAGAAGAAAAATATGATTAAAAAATTAATTAAACTAACATTATATTTAGTTTTGTTTGTGGGGTTCATGACAACTGTATTTGCAAAAGTGGATACAGTTGCAAGTGGAATCCATATCAATGCCGACGGCTCCTACAATTACTGGTGGATAGAAGATAAAGAAGGGAAAGTTAAAATTACGGAATGGATAGGACCTGATGGCGAAAAGCACTTAGGGAATGGACATTTTATTCCGCCTCCACCGCCCACAGGACGATTGATTACTGATGAACTATCAGTTGTGGATACATCTCGTATCAACGAACTTATGGTAGCATCATTTTCTTCTGATGCAATTATTTTCAATCTGACTAACAAAGGTATTTTAGAATACGATGCAAATGAAGGTAGGTTAGAAATAGTTAATGCAACAGATGGAAACATTATTTTCACAACTACTTGTGAAGGAGGAAACAGATTGAAATATCTGGACCTTAGACCCATTGTTTCACACGACGGAAACTACTTTATTTTATGTAAAGATAAAAGCAAGATTTTGGCAAGTACTCAATTCATTAAAGTTAACTCACAATTTTTATTAAGTAAATAGTTGTAACGAAAATTTAACAAGAACTAATGCGAACACTTATGACCGATATAATTAGCAATTATATCGGTCATTTTTTTTGTTGGAGCGGGAGACGGGATTCGGACCCGCGACTTTCAGCTTGGGAAGCTGACGCTCTACCACTGAACTACTCCCGCTTCCAACAAGTGGCGCTGCAATATAACAAATTTTCATAAATATTTCATTATTTTTATGTTATGGTGAAAGAAGTAATTGAAATTGTAAATAATATACAGCAAACCACACGTTGCTACATTTGTCGCCCACAAACTTTTTCAAAACACGTGCCTTTTGTGCTATTTATTCATGGCTTTCGTGCTTTTGCAAATTGGGGTTTTATTCCGTATATGATGGGAAAAATTGCTGAAAATGGCTTTATTGCAGGGGCTATTGATTTTTCACTAAATGAAATCATTGATTATGAGCGAGGTTGGTTCAATATGAAAAAATTTCGCACGAACACAATAACGCAGCAAATCAATGAAGCAACAATTTTAATAAATAAACTTTCTTTAGATAATTGGAATGGCGAAGTATATCTAATAGGGCATTCACTTGGCGGCGGTTTAGCGATAAATGTTGCAAAGAATTTACCCAATAAAGTGCGGAAACTATGCACAATTAACTCTATCTGCGATTATGATATTTATACAGACAAACAAAAAAAACGATGGTTAAGCACTGGCACGAAAACCTTCACTGGACCTACAGGGCAAGAGATTATTTTAAATGACACTTTTTTGAAAGACAGATTAACTTATTGTGGTGAACGCTCTATTTTATCAACTATCGCATCGTTAGATTGTGCTCTTTTATTACTTCATGGCGATGGCGATGTTACTGTG
>CAZRMG010000565.1:0-2154 GCA_964601095.1 uncultured Melioribacteraceae bacterium
GTACGATAAAAAAGTGAAAGTTTATACTTACAATGAAATAATCGCAATGGAAGGCAGCGGAGATAAATTTGCGAGGTTCACAAAAGTTAATATCGGACTTGAAAAGCCTCGTTGGGCTTTAACGGAAGAAGTGGACTATTACAAGCTAAAGAAATGGGAGTGCAATGAATAGAAAAGAGGGAATAATATATTTTACTTTCAAGCGGAAAAATAAAATAAAGGATGAACTATTTTACTTTAACAAAAATTAAATGGGAGTGAAAGATGAAAATACTATTAACAGTAATTTTAACGATGTCGGTAATTTTAATTTTAGGATTTTGTAATCTTGATTTGTACTTAAATGACGGTTATCGGTTTATTAACCTGATAGCTGTAATTATGAATTTTAGTTTGGCGGTTTGGTTTTATTGCATTATTGCAAAGAAAGCAATCGGAGGCAAAAGATGAAACATTTTTTATTATTATTAACGGTGGTGGTATACGCTGACCGGGATTAATTACAGAAAAACTTAATACGATGAACGAAACTTTACAAACAGATACCTTATCCAACGAAAACGAAACCCCGGTTTGCGTATTACCGCGTGTTAGCCGTTCGTTCTTTTTTAAGGCTTTCATTCGAGTTGTTAAATCAATTGCATTCAATGATTATTGCGGATTTGACACAGTGGAAGTTATTAGAGAACCATTAATTGAGGCAAAAGACAAAAACGAAGTAAAGCAAATATTACTTATTAAATACCCTCAGTTTTTTCAAAATGGTAAGGTTTACGAAAAAGAAACCAAAGACCAAGCCCAATTCTTTTATGTTGTAATATTTCCGTTATATGAATGGGAGAAAAAACAAATAGAAGAAGGTGAATGGGTTTGTGCAAGTTGCGGACAAGTACACGAAAATAAATATATTTCAAAGCCAAAAATTGACGAACGCCTGTTTGGTTCTGATAAATTATTTTGCAGGAGTGAAGATGATATTTGTATGCAAAATTATATGAAGGATAAATATAAAAATATTGAATTTCCAGACGACCCAAGTTATATAAAAAAAGATAGCCCAAATTACATATACAAATGTACTGAAAAGGCTACTGGCAAAAGCTATATCGGGAAAACAAGAAACGCCCCATTTTTTAGATGGTGGAACCATTTAACGCATTCGAGTAGCCCGTTTGGAATATATTTACGACAAACAAAACTAAGTGACTGGATTTTTGAAGTATTGGAAGAACTACCAGCTAATATAGCAGATAGTGAAGTGTTTAAAGTCGAATCTGAATACATTCAAAAGTTTGACAGTATTAATAATGGCTTTAATTCATTAATCAGTAATAAAACTGTTGTTTCAAGTTTAGGAACGCTGTTTGATGCTGCTTTAGAATGACGGCTAACACTGTATTATAGCAATATTGCAATAAATCCGCAAATATGCGGGATAAGGAGGATTGAATGCCAATAAAACCCGAGAATAAAAAACGCTATCCGCCGGATTGGAAGAAAATAGTTCAGCGTATCCGCGATCGTGCAAACGATAAATGCGAGTGGTGCGGAGCTGTTAATCATTCATACGTTAATAAGTTTACCCGCGAAATATGTTTAATGGATGAAGAAAACACAATTCAAATAGTCTGCACCGTTGCACATCTGGATCATACGCCCGAAAATTGCCAGGAAAACAACCTTGCTTTTCTTTGCCAGAAATGCCATAATGCTTATGATGCGCCTCACCGCGCTCAAACCCGGAAAACAAATAGAAATAAAAACCAGTTGCCTTTGCCTTTAACTCAAAATTAAAAATTAAGAATTCAAAATTAAATTAAGAGGTAAAATGAAGGTTAAAATAACAAAAAATAATGATGAAAATTATTGGTACAATGATAGAATTGGCGAAGTATTTGAAGTTGAAGATACAACATATCCGCTGTATTACAGGGCGAATGGGCGTTATAAAGGATGCTATATAGACAAAGACGATTGCGAAGTAATAGAAGAAGAATCGGAAAGGCAAATAATAAACATCGAAGTTTGGAATTGCAACACAAAAACTAAATTTGTATTCAGTACATTAACGAGAATAACAGATCCGCAACAATTAACGGATGTAATTTCAGAAGCATTAAACAAACAGGATGATAAAATGAAAGAGAAAGAGTA
>CAZRMG010000566.1:0-2147 GCA_964601095.1 uncultured Melioribacteraceae bacterium
GTTCTATTCTTAAATTCTAAAAAAAAAATATGGCATAATTGTGTCAAATTGTCTTAATTTATGTCTTTTTTCCGGAAATACAGCAATTTCAAAGTGTTAGATTGTGATTTTTCGCCTTTATTTCATATAATCATGCATCATATTATTCGTGTTTTGGTGAAAAAATGTTTCATTTTTTGATATTTTTTTTCCTCAATTGAAATTTTACTTATGGAAAAGATGATTCTGTGCTATGCTTTTCCGAAAATAATATCATAAAAACAAGGGTGATTGTTTCGTGATACGTGATTATTTAAGCTCAATTTTAAAGAAAACGCTGTTAATCGGGGCATTATCGGCGCAGTTCCTTTTTGGGCAAAATATCGGGGTTAAGGCTCAAACCGTGGGCAAAAACGGTGCGGATGCTTCTTTTTTTAAAAATGATTCTACCGTTTTGATTGACAATTTTCCCGAAAATCCCACGCCAAAACAGACGTTTTTGATGAATATGATTAAAATGGGGCAAAAATCAAAGCCTGTTAAGATAATTTTGGATAGTTTGGCGGCAAATAATATTCCTATTCTGGTTGATCAAAGCAGTAAACACGCCGGATATTTTTGTGCCGATAAAAAGAAACATCGCTTTGTGGCAATAAGAAAAATCAATAATGATTTTAATCATACTCATGTAACGGCATATAATTTTGATACATTTCTGGAAGAAATCGTTCACGGGTACGATAATGTGGCAATGCGACTTGATATATCCGCCGACAGCCTTAATCTTGCGCCGGCGGATTATTACCGTTTTAAATATAATCTTGAGGCCTCGGCCAAGGCGCGTAAAAGTTATTTGTTTATCGATGTGGTAAGCCAAATAGGTGTTCCGCTTGAAAACCTGAATATCTGGCAAGAATACAAAAAAACTTCGCCATATTACGCCGAAACGGCCGCCATCATGGAAAAAGCCCTTGCGAAGAATAGCGGCGATAAAGAGTTGGATATAGCCGAAGGTGTGGCCGAGGTCTATTTCCGCCATTATTACGATTTAAACAGCCCAATCCGCAACGAATTTCGTAACGGATATTACAATCTTTATGCGCGGTATTATAAACATGACAATAACCGCTTAACTCGTCCTTTGACCAACAACACATTACAAAAATTCGGACAGATTCCGGGTGGTGTTAATTTTTTAAAAGGCTTTGATGATATAAGCGCGCCTGCGTTTTGTTTGTTTGGCAATGATGAATGGAATGCTATTGACGGTCTTAATAAAAAGACAAATATACCCGAGGAAGAATATCCTATTCAGGTAGAAAATTCAACTTTCTGGGTATCTGGTGATGGTGTTAAATCGTTGCAACAGGAATGGCTTGAAGAATGTAAAACTAAATATTACGAAACTTTGACAATTATCAGGTACAAGGACGAGATTTTAAAAGCAATCGACAACAAGAAAAATAAAATCGAAAAAGAAATCGCGAAAAATTCAACAGGCGATAAAGCATTGAGCGATAGTTTACAAAACGAAAATGCATTGCTTGATTTTATGCGTGAAAGTGTCGTGCTTACAACCGAAAAAGATTTAACTCCGCCGCGTTTTTCGGTTCGGGAAACCATATATAAAAACATGGGAAAATACGATTTTGATTACGCATTTGATAAATCAGAAATCATAAATGATAATAAATATAAAGAAGAAGCATCCGGCGTTCCAAATAATGGAAACAGCGGGATATTGTCAAAAATCGGCTTTACCAAAACCGCATTGACACATTGATTACCACACAAAATCAAACAAAAAATTATTTTAATTCGTTTGGAGTAGCTATACCGGCTTTTTCAATTTCGGTTGCCATACGTTTCTTTAAAGTGACAAGTCCGCTTTCCGATGTGCTTTCGGCACGGATTGTAAGCGAGTTTTCCGTGTTGGAGGCGCGAATTAAAAACCAACCGTCAGCATTGGAGGCACGCACGCCGTCAATATCAATGATTGAAAGATTTTTATCGGCGGTTAAATTTGATTTGATTTTATCCATTACGCCGAATTTTTCTTCTTCCGATACCTTTACGCGAATTTCAGGAGTGGCGTAAGTTTTCGGAAACAGCTTTTTCAATTCCGACAAATCACCAAGATTATTAATCGTGTTCAATAATCGTATAGC
>CAZRMG010000567.1:0-2134 GCA_964601095.1 uncultured Melioribacteraceae bacterium
AGTTTCTCTTCAAGATAAAAGAGAATTCGAAGCTCAAGTTGTTGGCACTGATCCCTCAACTGATCTAGCCGTAATTAAAATTGACACCGATGGATTACCTGAAGCATATCTTGGTAATTCCGATAATATAAAAGTCGGGCAATGGGTTATGGCCATAGGAAATCCGTTAGCTTTAACTTCTACAGTAACAGCCGGTATTGTGAGTGCTACGAGTAGAAGCATAAATATAATTCAAGATGTTTACGGTGTCGAAAATTTTATTCAAACTGACGCGGCAATTAATCCCGGTAACAGTGGTGGTGCGCTTGTGGATTTGAACGGTGCGGTAATAGGAGTTAATTCTGCAATTGCCACAGACGGTATGACGCAGCGTTATATCGGGTATGGTTTTGCTATACCTGTTAATCTTGCAAAATCTGTAGCGAACGATTTAATTGAAAATGGAAAAGTCTCACGAGGTTATATCGGCGTTCAGATTTCTGAAGTTGATGCAGCAACTGCAAAGGCAATCGGATTGGATGAACCTAAAGGAGTTTTAATTCAAGATTTGGTTAAAGACGGCGC
This sequence comes from uncultured Melioribacteraceae bacterium, assembly GCA_964601095.1. Lineage (GTDB taxonomy): Bacteria > Bacteroidota > Ignavibacteria > Ignavibacteriales > Melioribacteraceae > JAEWUC01. Next base: position 565 of record CAZRMG010000567.1, read on the forward strand.
AGCTGAAAAAGCAGGCGTTAAACAAGGCGATGTAATTATTAAAATTGATGATAGGGAAGTAAATCAACCGAACGAATTGCAATCATATGTTGCATCTAAAAGAGCGGGTTCATCTGTTAGATTACAATTGTTCCGCGATGGGAAAGAAGTAGAAAAATATGTAACTCTAAAAGCAAGAGATGAAGACGATGATACGAAGGTTGTTAACACAAGTAAAAAACTTGACAAGAAAAAAGATATGGACTTAAAAGAAGTTACATTCGATGACCTTGGTGTGAGCATTAGAAACACGGAAGAATCCGAATTGAAAAAGTATAAAGTCGAAACCGGAGTTTTAATTACAGACGTAAAAAATTACGGCAAAGCTTTTAACCAGGGATTCCGTAAAGGATTTGTGATTACATCCGCAGATAAAAAGAATATTGAAACAGTCACGGAACTAAAATCTATTTTGGAAGACAAAAAAGGAAAAGCCGTGTTGATGAAGATCGTTGATCCGAACGGGCAAAGCAGACTTGTCGGTTTAGAAATTCCAAAATAAAAATTACTTCAATTTAGTATTCAAAAAGCGCTCACTATTCGGGCGCTTTTTTTATATTTGCATAAACTAATACGGTTTTAATAATGATAAAATTTCTCACAGCAGGGGAATCTCACGGCAAAGGTTTAACAACTATTGTTTCGGGCTTTCCGTCCAATCTGAAAATTTCTTCCGAATATATAAACGAGCAATTAAAAAGAAGGCAAGCCGGTTACGGGCGCGGTCTTCGTATGAAAATTGAAACAGATAAAGCCGAATTTATTTCAGGTGTCCGTCACGGTAAAACTCTCGGTTCCCCAATATCAATGATTATATGGAATAAAGATTGGGAGAATTGGACTGAAACAATGAATGCCGAACCGGTCAATAATAAAATAGAAAAAATAACTGTTCCAAGACCTGGACACGCGGATCTGGTCGGCGTTTCAAAATATAATTTTAGCGATATTAGAAATTCTATTGATAGATCAAGCGCCCGCGAAACTGCCGCGCGTGTTGCCGCTTGTACAATTGCACGTAAATTTTTAAGCGAGTTTGGAATTCAGATCGGCAGTGTTGTAGAAAGCATAGGCGGAGTTTTTACAAAAGAAAATATTGCGGAGAAATTTTTATTAAATAAAATGCCAGCAAATTATTCTGCAGATAAACTTAATCAGTTGTCAGATAAAAGTTCAGTTCGTGTTTTGGATAAAACTCATGAAGAAAAAATAATTAATAAGATTAAACTTGCTAAAAAACGCGGTGATACTTTAGGCGGAACATTTTATGTAATAATCACCGGGCTCCCGGTTGGTTTGGGAAGTTTCATACAATATGATACAAGATTAGAAGCAGAGCTTGCTCACTCAATAATGTCTATACAAGCAGTTAAAGGTGTTGAAGTCGGACTCGGTTTTCAATCTTCCGAATTATTCGGTTCCGAAGTTCACGATGAAATTACGTTTAAGAAAAATAATTTTTCGAGAAAGACGAATCGTGCGGGAGGAATAGAAGGCGGAATATCAACAGGCATGCCTGTAATTATTCGTG
>CAZRMG010000568.1:0-2122 GCA_964601095.1 uncultured Melioribacteraceae bacterium
AATAGCTATAAAAATTTATTTAAAAACTTCACCCGATGCGTGAATAAGAGAATACTAATATTTATTTCTCTACTTCATGCAGCTCTTTTGTTCTATCTTTGCTCAAATCAATATTCCCGAAAACCGAGTCGTCTTCAGGCAATATCATATAGAAGTTGTTTATCTCCTGAATCTCGATATTTGCTTCATCAAATGAAAATTCCAAAACGTGTCCCCCGAAAGTATTATCGAAGGATAAAAAGTGAAGATGATAGCCCGGTACATTCACTCTTGAAGTAAACAACGGAAGTTTAAAGTCAATTAACGTTACAATTTTACTCTTGTTTTTCAAAAGAGGGTTGAGTTTTTGTACTCTGTTTGTTCGGTAAAAAGCAAATAACAATTTATATATTCCTGGGAAAGAAAATCTTGTTTCACTAGCTCCGGCGAACATGAAAAAAAAGGAAATAAGATATCCTGGTAAAACCGAAAACCTGAAAACTGATATAGATGCAAACAAAGTGGTTGAAACAATAGAAGAAAATAATGTATAACATAAAAGCTGAGATAGTATTATACCACATGCTTAAGGAGTAAAAGCAAATAAAAATAAGCAACCGATAAAAAGAGCGGATAGAATTAAGAATAGAGGACAATGTTCTTATGAAAGCTTTATGAACTAAATTATTAACCAAATATCATAATTATTCACGCTTCTTATTTTCTCTTGTCCATTGAACATTTCTTCCGAGCAAAGAAAATCCGATATATCCTCGTAGGTATAATTTGTTAATGTCATCATTTTCAAACCATGCCTTACATTTATAAGTGCTGCCCGATTCCGGATCGTAAATCCTACCGTTTTCCCACTCATTATCGCTAAACTCAAATCCGGATAATATTTGTAATCCGAGTATGGTTCTGTTTCTCAATTCTTCATCGGGATTATTTTCGTCCCTTAACGGCATGTTATTTTTTAGCGGTTTTTTTAACCACACAATCTTTCCGCAAAATTTGCCTTCCGCATTTTTAAATATTTCAATCTGCGATTTGGGTTCGTTTGTATTCTTGTCTAATGTAAGCCAAAAACCAATTATGTCTTCCGAATTTTGACAGAATATTTTTGTTGTAAATATGAAGGTAATGATTAATAAATAAAATGATATTCTTTTCATAACTTGAATCCTAATTGAGATAAGTAACCAATAAAGTTTTATAATCTAAAGCCCGATCCATTCTGCAATAATTTTTCCAAACAGCATCGCACTTACTATCCCAGGTTCCAACTTGTCTCCAAGCGTAATAATGTGAGCAAACATTGCTATGAATAATAATCCGACAAAAGAGGCATACCATTTTGCAATTAATTTTTCGGAAATCATTTTAAAGATGATTATTCCAATCATCGGAACGCCAACAATAAATCCGAAAGCAAGTCCGGGGGCATACGATGCAAAATATATTGACCAATAGAAGTGTACCAATCCGTTATAAAATATTAACGATAAAACCGGGAACAGTATATAAGCGGCTGTCTTTTTATTTTTAATTTTCAGAACAACAAAGAAGAACAAAAAGGTAAATGCTATTATTATTATAAATATCGTTCGAAGGTGCAGATCGGTTACATTGGGAATGTTTGATTGGTGCTTGCGATGCCACGATAAAATGTTCCATTCCTCAAATTCATGAAGAGCAAAAATGAATGGAAATATTTTTATCAATATCCAAAGTTCAAGCTTGGCAATGGAGTCTTGGGTTTTTCGTAATATCATAAAATATTTCTTAATCTAATGCTGCAGCAAATTGTTTGATTTTCATGAGCCAAAGTATCCATCTGTACATGTAAATATTTTTCTTCCTTTTACTAATCATTTTTTCGATAACTGCCGCCGCCCGCTGAGGACTAATCGTGAGTAATGCCGGAGCTTTGAAAACACCATCCTCTCTGCTTTGTTGGAACGAAGTATTTAATGATCCCGGCATAAAAAATCCTACTTTAATATTAATTCTTTTCATTTCGTAACGGAAACCTTCCGTAAAACCGTTCAACGCAAATTTTGTGGCAGAATAGATACTTGTTTCTGCATACGAAACTTTACTTAGTAACGAACCGATGTTTATTATATATCCGGATGGGCAA
>CAZRMG010000569.1:0-2122 GCA_964601095.1 uncultured Melioribacteraceae bacterium
AAATATTTCGCGGTTGAAATATAAAATTCAGTCGGCAAAAGAATATAAAGTTGCCGGAATAAAAGTAGATAACAAAAAATCATTAAAAGATTTTAAATCTTTGGAAGCATTAAAAATTACTGCTTCTGCAATGAAAGGAACGCTCCCCGTTACGTTTACACTTTTTATTGAAGCTAAAAATCCAAACGACGGAAACGGCGGCTACCCGACTACGGATATTTCTATCCAATCTTTCCCGTGGCGTTTGTTCATAAATGAAAATGAAACAGTATCGGGAAATATCGGTGCGCCGATAATCGTACCGGGTAAAGGCGAGGCAACTGTAATACCAATTGATATAACTTTTGATTTGATGAAAAACATAAAAGAAAAAAATATCGATGATATAATTGAACTTGCTTTGAACCTTGGCGGGATACAAAAATCTACATCCAACTTAAAATTATTGGTAAAACCTGTAATCGGTACTCCACTCGGTAATATTTCTTACCCGGAGGAGATTACTATTGTTGATAAAACATTCAATTGATTTTGCAAACTGGTCCTAACATTATAAACATAAAATCCAATTCACTGCGCGCATGAAAATTCTAATAACAATGATGTTTCTATTTATAAGTACGAGCATATTCGCGCAGAATAATGATTCACTTTCCACTAAACCTTTCCCGGATTCTTTAAGAGTACAAATCAGCGATACAACAACGACCGATACAAAAAAAGCAAAGAAGAAATTCGATATTGATGCAGTTGTAAATGCCGCCGCCAGTTATTCTCTTATCTTTGATGTGAAATCAAAAAAAATGTATTTGCACGGTTCGGGCGAATTGAAGTATAAAGAAACGGATTTGAAGAGCGGGAAAATATTTATCGATTATCAAACTAATGATCTTGAAGCATTTGGAATAGAGGATACATCGGATACGGCAAAAGTAAAATTGCGGCAAACGCCTGTTCTAAAAGAAGGTGCAGAAGTTTACGAAAGTACAAAGATGCGTTATAATTTTAAAACGCAGCGCGGTTTTATCTCTATGGCAAAGAATAGGGAAGATAATAGCCGTTACGAAGGAGAAAAAGTTAACAAAGTTGATAAGAATGTTTATTTTATTGAAGACGGAATGTTCACAACTTGTGAAAGCGATACTCCGCATACTCATTTTACAGCAAGCCAGATGAAGGTAATTCAAAAAGATAAAATTATTGCGCGGTGGATTTTTATGCACATCGGCGGCGTACCCATTCCAATTCCTTTACCCTTTGCAGTTTTCCCAAACGAGTCGGGTAGAAGATCGGGATTAATAATTCCGACTTTCGGCGATGCAGGCAACCGCGGTTCATATCTTTATAACTTCGGATATTTTTGGGCGATGAATGATTATATGGATTTGACTCTTACCGGCGATTATTATTTTAAAGGTGGTTACGGATTACGCAGCAGATATCGCTACACAAAAAGATATAATTACAGCGGAAACATCGAAGCGGGTTTTTCGAAAATAAAAATCGGCGAGGATAATGACCCTGCTTTATATAAACAAAATACTGATCAGTGGAAAATTGTTTGGTATCATAATCAGCAGATTGATCCCACAATGAATTTAGCCGCGAATCTGCAATTCATGTCAAGCGAGTACGACAGGCAAAACAGTGTTAATTACAACGACATTCTTTCGCAGCAGGTTTTTTCGAGCGCAAATTTTAGCAAAAGATGGGATGACAACAGCAGCTTAAGTATCAACTATTCGCGCAGCCAGGATTTACAAAACGGAACAATTAATGAAACATTGCCGAACCTAAGTTACTCGCGGCAGGTATCTTATCCATTTAAACGGGAAGGTGCAGAATCTCTGCGCGATCAAAAATGGTATGAGTTAATTGGTTATTCTTATTCAGGTAGATTTCAAAACAACCGCCGTAAAAATTCCGATGGATTAAAAATCCGCGGAGGTATTCAACACGATATTGGATTAAACGCTTCGCCGAAAATTGGTTACTTCAGTATATCTCCGAACTTTTCATATACTGAAAAATGGTATAATAAATGGACGAAGGTTGACAACGTAGTTTTAGATAAAGTTGATTCGGACGGAAAAGCATACCAAAAAGATTCATTAATATATAC
>CAZRMG010000570.1:0-2120 GCA_964601095.1 uncultured Melioribacteraceae bacterium
ATGGGGAGATTATGATTACGAAAAAGATATTTTTATTCCAACAAACGATGAAGGGAACACAACAGTAATTGGTTTTGATTTAGGTCTGCCGTTGTTGAGTACCGACATTCTTGATCTCAATGCTTATATCGATTATGCGAAGATCATAAAATTCGGCAGCGGTGTTGCAACGGGTTTAAAACTTAATTACAAGGGATTCGGACTTCTAAATTTGCAAGCGAAACTTGAAAGAAGATTCAACGGTGACAATTATCTGCCTTCATATTTTAATTCATTTTATGAAATAGAAAGATTCCGTTTGGATAAAGAAACCGGGATTGTTCAAAGTAAAATTCAGCAGTTAAAATTTTCCAACAATCAAACGAACGGTTATTACGGTGAACTTTACGCATCTGTTTTAGGGATGTTCCGTGTACTCGGAAGTTTTCAAAAACTCGATCGGCAGCCGCAGAGCGGGATACTTCATATAGCGGGGGAATTATCTGCAAAAGATTTTCCGTACATGCTTCGCGCCGGTTACGATAAAATAAATATTGAAAATATCGGTGATGTATTTACAATGGACGATCGTTCGTATTTATTTGTTGAATTCGGTTACAAAGTTCAACAGTATATTTTGCTTTCTATGGTTTACCACTGGACGTACGAACCGATACGGGATCTTCAAAAAAATATTGTTGGGTACAAACCGCAAAAAAGAGTTGGACCAAGAGTGTCGTTTATTTATCCGCTTAATTTTAATTAGTTGCTTTTTGTTTTTGTAAGCAAATTGAGAATTAATATATATTCATTTTTTTGTTGAGTAAGAATTAAATCATTGCCGTTATAGGAATAACTAAAATCACCGTTCATCATCATTTGCAGAAAGAATATGCAGATTTACAATCGATTTTTATACACTTAATACGAATGATTTTAAGTCTCATGGTATTAATCAATTCCTTAATAACCGATATTAAATAGTCGTCAACGGCTTCATTACTCATGAAGATTTTATATTAATACTTGTCCGCCGTAAGTGGTTTTGTTATCTTTTCAACAAAAACGTAAAAAAATAAAATAAAATGGAGAAATGACTTGTCAAAAAGGACGTCCGAATTCCAATCTATTATTTTTCTTCTCGCAATTTTAATAACAATTACAAGTTGCAGTAAAAGAGAAAAAATTACAAACTTATCACAGCTTTCCGGTAAAGAATTTGCAGTTCCGACCGGAACCGTTGCAGATAAACTTGTACAGTCTAAGTTCCCCGATGCAAAATTCAAATACTTCAACAGCGTACTTGATGCATGCATGGCTGTTAAAAGCGGTAAGACCGACGCCGCGGCTTATGACGAACCGATATTAAAAAACATAGCTGCTAAAAATTCCGGTTTAATTGTTCTTAGCGATATGATTACAAAAGATAACTACGGATTTGCTGTTCGTCTCGATGATGAAGAATTGAAAAACATTATTGATAATGTTATTGATGAATTAAAAACATCCGGTGAGTACAATGAAATATTAAAACGATGGCTCCCCGATAAAGGTTCACCTAAACCAATGCCGGAAATTACTACCGGTACGGAAGGCGTTCTAAAATTCGGAACATCAGCTATTACCGAACCGTTTTCATTTATCGACGGTTCACAAAAAATAGTTGGATTGGATATTGAAATTGCTTCACTGGTTGCAAAGAAACTTAACATGAAATTGGAAATAGTCAATATGGATTTCGGCGCAATGATTCCGGCATTAATCTCGCAGAAAGTTGATATGATTGGTGCATGTATTACAATTACGGAAGAACGTGCAAAGAGCGTTTTATTTTCAACTCCATATTATACAGGCGGTATTGCCGCTCTCGTTAAAGAATAATAGGCTCAATTATGAAAAATATTTTTTCCCGCTTTGCCATTTGTCTAACGGCAATTTTATTTATCGCCGGATGCAGTGATTCGGAAAAACAAATTAGTACTCTCGAAGATGCGAAGGATGTTTCTATCGGCGCCATGACCGGCACAACGGGCGAGCAGCTTGCAAAAAACAGATTCCCCGAAGCTACAGTTAAAAGTTTTGATGATATAATGGATGCCGTCACCGCATTAAAATCAAACCAACTCGATGCCGTAATAACA
>CAZRMG010000571.1:0-2118 GCA_964601095.1 uncultured Melioribacteraceae bacterium
ATTTGAAAACAAAGAAATAATTGGTCAAATCAAAGAGTCTTTTCCGCAAGCGGTTCCTGATGGACAATCGCTTAAAAAAGAAGTTTTACGGGGACTTGTTTTTATGAACAATGAACAATTAAATGTTTTGGAAAAAATAACACATCCTTTTGTAAAAAAGGACCGAGAGGGATTTATAGAGCAAAAAAAAATCGAAGGAAAAAAATTGGTGTTTTTAGATATTCCTTTGCTGTTTGAAATCGGGGCTAATGCCGAGGTTGATGCTGTCGTTGTTATAGCGGCACCAAAGTTTATACAGGAAAGACGCGTGTTAAAAAGGGGAAATATTTCAAAAGACCAACTCGTGTTTTTGCAAAAACGACAAATACCATCTGCACAAAAAACTAAAAAAGCCGACTATACTATATATTCGTGTTTTGGATTTACCGCGATGCGCTGGCAGTTGAAACGGATGGTGAATAAAATCGAAAAAATAATAAACACACAAAAAAGCGAAGTTAAACAATGAAAAGACAAGTAGTGCTTGATACTGAAACAACCGGATTTGATGCCGAAAAGGATGACCGCATCGTAGAAATAGGGGCTGTAGAAATTGTCAATTTCTTGCCAACAGGTAAAAACTTTCATTGCTTTATAAATCCGGAACGAACAATCCCCGAAGATGTTGTGCGTGTGCACGGAATAACCAATGAAAAGGTAGCAGATTCACCTGTATTTGCACAAATAGTCGAGGAGTTTTTGGAATTTGTCGGGGATTCAGAGTTGGTAATCCACAACGCTGAATTTGATATGCGTTTTATCAATGCTGAGATGAAAAAGATTGGAATGCCCATCATTCCAATAAAAAGAGCGATTGATACACTCGCCATAGCTCGAGATAAATTTCCCGGCTCACCGGCAAGCCTTGATGCCCTTTGTCGCCGTTTTAATATTGACAATTCAAGCCGCTCTCTCCATGGGGCGCTTCTTGATGCCCAGCTTTTGGCCGAGGTCTATCTTGAACTAATAGGGGGCAGGCAACAAGGATTTGTGCTTGAGGAAGAAGAAAAAACAACAGATATTCAAGTAGATATAACCAATCTTGAGCGCAAAAAAAGAGAGCTCCGCAATATTAAAATCTCAGATGAAGAGAAAGCGGAACACATAAAGTTTATCCAGCAGATTAAAAATTCTTTGTGGCTAAAGAAAGACACCGCTTAATTAAGCGGTTCCGCCTTTTTCATTAACCGCTTTGGCGTTTTGCTGATACATAGCGGCAAAATCAATTGGATTAATTAACAACGGCGGAAAGCCCCCGCTTCTCGTGATATTTGCAACCAGTTCGCGAGCAAACGGGAACAACAATCTCGGCCCTTCTATCATAAGAATAGGCTGAACATGCTCTTCCGGAATTTCGTTTAAAGTAAAAATTCCTGCGTACGAAAGCTCAACAATAAAATTGACCGCTTCACCGGTTTTTGCTTCAGCACGAACAGCAAGCAAAACTTCGAACGTTTTATCTTGGATTTTGCGAGCCTCAACATTTAAGTTAACATCAACATCGGGAGCCTTGGTTCCCGGTATCAAGCTTTGCGGAGCATTAGGATTTTCAAAAGAAAAGTCCTTAATGTATTGAGCATTAACAACAATCGGCGGAGCGCCAACAGTATTTTTTTGTGTTTCAACCATAATTTAAACCCTTTTTATAAAAACTAGAAACAACCTTAACGAATTTTTTTTATGTTTCAAGATGCTTTTAATGTAAATTCACAGAATTTCATTGAATAAGACGCGCAATAAATCCAAAATGAGACAACGACAATTCATTTTTTAGGAAAGAATTTATGTCACACTATATAGATATTATCCTTTTTGCTATTCTGGCGGTTTTTCTATTTTTCAAATTACGCAACGTTATTGGGGAAACCGATGACGAAATTGTTTCACAAGACAAACAATTTAAAGAAAATGAGAGAAATATTGATAACAAAGCAAGTCAAGCACCAACATCCGGCCAAAAAAGTATTTTTGGATCCTCGGCCGTTGCTGACGCTATTCGCGGTATAAAGGCTCGGGAGCCTGATTTTGATGTAGTGCAATTTATAAAATCAGCGGAAACCGCATTTAAAATGATTGTAA
>CAZRMG010000572.1:0-2111 GCA_964601095.1 uncultured Melioribacteraceae bacterium
TACAACTTATCAAACTGTAAGTGCATCATTATCCGTTTTTCCACGCGCTGATTTCCCGAATATTACTCTTGGTTTCAACAGCTATGATAATAACAATGATATTAGCATAAAGGATACAACGAATAATAAATACATGGTTAACGAAACAACAAACCGTTTTCTAATTTCATTATCCTATGATTTGATTGCAGGAGTACGGCACAGTGCGTCGTTATCTTTCTCAACTCAAAATAGGGAAGACAACAGTTTGTTAAATGCCGACGCTAAATTTAATTCGGGAATACTAGGCGTAAACAGTTATTGGACACAAGATTTAAGTTCCATCTTCCAATTGATATATAGTTCAACAGAAATAAGTACAGTGCCGTTTGATTATTTTACACTTGTTGCCGGTGCAAAATATAGAATGCTCGAAGATAGATTATTGTTATCAGCAACTTTAAGTCCAAGCTTCGGCGATTTTGACAGACAAGCTTTGGAATTATTTGCTGATTATCAGGTAATGAAAAATTTCAATCTGGTTTTTCAAACAAGAATTTTCAGATTCCCGGGTAAATCTACCAATTCAATTATCGGACTTTCAACAAGGTATTCATTCTAACGGAATATGACGGGCAGCGGAAATAAACAAAAAAAAATCATTACAAAAATTATAATAGTAGTTTCTGCTGCCCTGCTCACACTTTTAATTACTCAAGATTTCTTTTTCACAATTGATCCCATCAAACAGCTCGAATTAAAACTTATCGACAAGCGTTTTTCCGAAAGAGGAAAAATAGATATCGGTGATTCTTCGGATGTAATTATAATTGAAATTACACAGGATAGTTACGATCAAATACAACCGCCGTACAATAAATGGCCCTGGCCAAGATTTATTTTTGCAAACCTGGTTGATAATTTAACCGAGGCGGGAGTTAAGGCAATCGGTATTGATATAAATATGCCGCTGCCAGATCAGTTCTCCCCGCAATATGATTCGCTCATGCGCGATGCAATTAAGAAATCCGGTAAAGTGGTTGTTTCAGGAAAAGTTGATACTCAGCTTGAAAATTTAATTGAAGAAAGAAAATCTAATGTTAGAAAGTTGAATGAAGATTACGATAATATATTTTATAGTGTTGATAGTTCATTGGGATTGGTACAACCGCCTGCAGATTACGACGGTGTTTTTAGAAGATATATTCCTTATGCGGCTTCCAATGCAACCGGCAAATTAATTCCAAGTTTTGGTTTTGCAATTCTGAATAAATACTACAATCTAAAGAACAATGAAGTTGCTTCTCGTGAAGATGGGAATTTTAGATTAGGTAATAAATTAATTCCTCAATACGATAGGCACAGTATATTAATAAATTTTTACGGATCGAGCGGAACCTTTCCACACGTACAGCTTCTCGATATTCTCGACGATAAAGAGTTTAAAACAATTGATGAAATTGAAACCGGGGAAGAAATTAACACATGGGACTCGCCGGATTACGGTTTGCTTCATTCGGGAAGATTTAAAGATAAGATTGTAATTATCGGTTCAACAATGCCGGAAGATAGAGACCTCTTTCAAGTATCATTTGCCAAAGGGAAACAAAAAGGAGATAATCTTTTATACGGCGTTGAATTCCATGCAAACATAATTCAAAATGTTATTAGTGATAATTTCCTTTATAGGCAATCTAAATTAAGCGAGTATTTGCTGGTCTTTTTGCTGACTGCGATTGTTTTTTTTACAACATCTTTTGTAAGAAGAATAAAACTAAAAAGGGGAATGATCATTGAATTGCTTAACATTTTCTTTGTTGCAGCATTAATCTTTGTTTTATATGAATTAAGCATCTATTTATTTATAAATCAAAATCTTGTAATTACTTTAGTAAGCCCGTTCATCTCAATAGTACTTGGTTTCTTTGCAAGTACAGCTTATCATTTTATTACCGAGAGACAACAAAATGTTTTGATCAAGGGCATGTTCAGCACATATGTAAGTAAAAATGTTGTTAATGAACTTATTAATAATCCCGATAAGCTTAAGTTGGGTGGTGAGAAAAAAAATCTTACAATTCTTTTCAGCGACATTGCAGGCTTTACAACCTTTGCAGAGAAAAAACAGCCCG
>CAZRMG010000573.1:0-2106 GCA_964601095.1 uncultured Melioribacteraceae bacterium
GAAATAAAACCGTTTCATTATCGCCGTATCCCAACATTCTAAATTGCTCAGTATATTTTTTATTTCTAAAAGTTAAATTCATGCTTGTTGTAAATTCTTTTAGACCTTTATAATCCAAGGAATATTTTTGAGTATGGGCTTCCGATTGCTTTTCCAATTTATTATGAAGCGGGAAAGATTCCTCTCTGTACGAATAACCTACGCTTAAACTAAAACTATTAAAAGGAGTGTAAACAATGTTCGGCAGTGCTTCAAGGAATTTATAACTTGTAGCCAATAAGCTATCGTTAATATTTTCTTTTTTGTTTTCATATAAAAAATCAATGCCCGGTTTAATACTTCCAAAAGAATAAGCGAAACTTCCGTTTTGTTTATTCCAGTTTGTATTTATTGTACCGTTTTTATTGTTAACATAATCGATAATATATTCAAGGTTGTTATTAGTTTCGTCAGCGAACTTAATTTCATTGTAAAATCTATTTGATATAAAACTATCGCTTTGTTTTAAGTAACCGTATTTCGAAATAAAATTTACCTTATTAAAAGGAGAATAATTGATAGATGCCTCACGTAGTATTTGATCTGAAACTGGAGCATTCGATAGATTGTAGTATCGATTAAATTCAACATCATCAATTCTATCAAGTGATGTGTATTTACCTTCGATAAATCTGTCTTTTAAACTAAGACCAATTTTGCCAAGATTGGATTTACCTATGATGATTTCCTGCGGATCAATTTCAAGTTGAATATTCCGGGCATAACCTAAATTATTGTTGTCGTCAACTTTCGAAAAAAGATTTTTATCCCAAGAACTCCCCGAAAATTCTACATTAACATTAATGCCTTTTATCGGAATTGTTTTTATTGAAATATTGCCAAGTTGTTTTGATTCAGGCAGCGGCAGAAAAACAACCGGAAGATATGAACCGCTCTTGATACCGACAAATTTATAATTGCCCAAACTTTCTTTATCATAATCGCCGTTACCCTGACCGATATAACTAAACGAAACATTATAAATTGAAGAGGGATTTCCAGGCAAATATTTGTAAACAGTGTATTGTTCAGAATTAATTAATGTATCAATTTTTGAATAAACACCCGTAACCTTTCCGAGTGAATCCGGTAAAGCTAAAACAACACCCGATCTTACTGCGTTGTTTCTGTTATCGCCGGCATTTTGCAAAATATTTTTATCTTCTTCGCTAAACGAGTATTCAATCGGACTATTTTCATCATCACCTTCTTTGTAGTAACCCAAATCAATTTTTAATCTATCATTAAATACAGATGTAGAAATATTCGTCCCGAAAAAATTCCTCTTATAATTTTGATCAGTATATTCAAAATCAACTGCTATTCTGCTGACTGAAGTAATTAATCTTTTCGGTGTAAAAGTTATTTCCGAATTCGAATAATCAATAATATAATCGTTGTTTTCACCGCGTTTTAATAATTCTCCGTCGAGAAAAACTTTTTCGCTTCCCGCAATTATTTTAATTGCTCTTTCATTATTTATCCCATATAGTTTATATGGACCTTGATTTCCGTCTGATCCGTTGAATTGAATTGAATTAAACTTACCTCGCGAACCTGCAATAGCAATAACACCTCTATTTTTGCCGAATATAAATTCACCTTTCAACCCTTGCAGTTTTCTTGTTAATTGCGAAAATTCAGTTTGTCTTTCGTTCAATTCATAATCCCCAAAAGTGCCGACAGCATTTTTATGTCGTATCTCTATAAATACTTTATCAAGTTCTTCAAGCGTTTCGGTATTTCCATCCGGTTGGATAGGAGTGTTCTCATCAGTTAAGGCAGCAACAATTTCAATTTCTTCGGATAATTTCCCGGAAAGTTGAAGACGAAGTCCGCTATTTAAAGTAAAATCTCTGTTAGTTCCTACAGTAAAGCCGCGCACAAGTGCACCGCTTTTTTGAAGGTTCTTCCCAAATATAGATTCTGTGCTTAATGTTTGATTAACATTTTGCAAAACACGTATTGTGTCGGCAAATTTGTCGTCATAATTTTTAATCAAACTTCTTCGTTGAAATTCTTTTGAAAGATTTACAACTACCGATTCATAATTAATTATTATTGAAT
>CAZRMG010000574.1:0-2106 GCA_964601095.1 uncultured Melioribacteraceae bacterium
CAACCAAGAGGGCAGAATAGAAATGGTACAGTCCAATACTGCGGCGATTAATTCGGCATTTGGCGGCAACGGTACATATTCTTTTGCGCCTGCTTTTATTGCGCGAACAGCGGCCGAGGCATCGGTTCCAATACCGCACGCAACAACAGGGACAGACATTCTTTCTGATTCAAGCGAAACAATGAGTTCAGTCACATCCAAGTTTACATCTATCATTATTAAATCTGCGCCCTTACCGTTCCGCAATGCATTCATTGCCTGCGGGATATTTTCAACATGAGAAACTTGCACCCCTTTCCTGAGTGCAATTTTGCCTGCCTCTGAAATATGACCTTCTAATGATCCTATAATCATTAAGCGCATTATTTATGAACTCCTAATTCTATTATTCTTCTTATTTTACGAATTAATTATTGTGCAAGACTTGCCAAATTATCAATAAACTTTCAATTAAGAAATCTTATGAGCGATCTGATTTAACAATTTCTGTCATGGTTATTCCAAGTTTGTCTTCTACCACAACAACTTCGCCACGGGCTACAAGTCGATTGTTTACGTATATATCAATGGCCTCACCCACACGACGATCCAACTCAACAACGGCGCCACGACCCAATTTAAGCAACTGTGACACCTGCATTGTTGACCGACCTAACACAGCAGAAATTTGAACAGGAATTTCATAAATGGCTGTTAAATCTTTTTCAACCCGCTCACCATCAACATCTTTTTCATCATCGATTTCTTCAAATGTGATATGTTCATCTTTTTGAGTCGGCTTTTTTGCCGCTTGCTCTTCAGCAATAGCTTTCGCCATATCATTTTCATCCATCGTATCATCGGTCATTTTAATTCTCCTGTTTGGTTTGTTCTGTCTCGCTGTCAATATTCAAAGTAGAAACGGAATTATCGGTCTTTTCTTGATGAAAGTAGCATTCTGTAATTTTTTCGATTTTCGTAAGAATTTTATTTGTGTTGCGCTCCACTCCGCCATCATTCCCCCACTCAATGCGACAGCTGTCAATCGGAACACCCTCAACACCAATAACCGCTATACCCGTTGCATAGCTTTTATCATCAAACATGACATGAATACGTTCTTGTATTATTTCTCTCAGGCTTTCTGCAATAAATATCTTGATTTGTTGATTAATTCTCTCGCTTTTAATTGTGTTAAATAAAAAGCTTTCGATTTCGTTTGCTGCCTCGGTTTTAAAAAGTTGCGGTATCATTTTCTTTGCAATCGAAACCGCCATTTTGACGGATGATTTTTCAAAATAATCACATCTTTCATTTTCACTATCGCATAATTTTTGAATTTGCGGCACAAGCACTTTAACAAGATCGAGGATTTGCTGATTTTGTTCCAATGTTGCTTGCTTCAAACCCTCAGCTTTTCCTTTTTCAAACGCATCTTTAATGGCAGTTTCATGTTCTTCTTCACTAAAGACAATTGGCGGAGGATTTAAAGCGACATCTTCTTCAATGCGAAGGCGTTCGATTTCCTGACGGCGTCTTATTGCTTCTTGTTGCTCACGCTCACGCAAGACGTCAAAGTCAAGTTTTGAAAAATCAAACTTTTTTATTTTAGTACTCATTGAGTTTTCACCGACTTCCATTCAACACTAGAACGCATTAATAAATAAGTTCATCTTCACTGCTTCCTTCGGCAATAACGATTTCATTCTTTTCGGCCAATCCTTTTGATACTGTAACAATGTGTTGTTGAGCTTCTTCAACATCACGAATACGAACCGGCCCCATAGTCGCCATATCTTCTTTAAGAATTTTACTGGCACGTTCCGACATATTTGAAAAGAATAGATTTTGCAATTCTTCGCTCGCTCCTTTAAGAGCAATTGGAAGTTTTTCTTTGTTAATATTGCGCAATATAACCTGTACACCCGCGCCATCAATTTTAAGAATATCTTCAAAGGTAAACATTAATGAACGGATACGTTCGGCCGCTTCCGGATTACGTTCTTCAAGAGCTTCCAAAAATGCCGTTTCTTTTGTTCTGTCCATATTATTAAATATATCGGCCATTAACTCGTGACTATCGCGACGTTGGGTACGAGCCAATGTAGACATAAATTCTTCACGTAA
>CAZRMG010000575.1:0-1851 GCA_964601095.1 uncultured Melioribacteraceae bacterium
TAAACACAATAACAACAGCGGCAAGTATAAACAACATAAAAAATTTAGATAATATTTATCTGGCTACCTCAAACGGATTTATGGAAACAGATACTATCACGGTTGGTATTGTTGGTATTGTCCCTAATAGCTTTTATTTGAGAGAAGGGCAAAATTTTCCGGTAGGAGCAGATTGTGGAACCGGTATACTTTATGCTATTACTGCTGTTCTTGACGGTTATCAGGAATATGTTGTAAAAAAAGGATTAGCAGACAACATACTATCTGCCACAAATTTACAATTTGCAGTAACACCGATTATAAAAGCAGGGACATTAAATAAACGAATAACCGAAATTAATGTTTATGCTGCTTTAACAAGCCCATCCGATGATAAGTCAAGGGTAACTCCTTATAGATTGATTATCAACTATCCATTGACTGAATTAACCATAGGCAAATATACTTGGAATGAATTTCCAAATCCATTCGGACACGATTGGGGATTAGGACTAACGGGCGATGGAGTTTTAACAACGCCCGTTGGTATGGTGGTTAATTATGAAGATTGGGGCGCGAGTATTGATATTCAAAACGCAATCGGACATACACTAACAACTGATTATATGACAGGCTGGGATCAGGCAATATCTTTGCCCGGAAGGACATACTATATTAACCCTTACATTGACAAAAGATATACCGATAAAATATTTATGAGTGTTATCGGCGAAGGATTTCAGACGCACGACATAGTTTCGCCACAGGAATATTTAGAAATGAACTTAAAATCCGGTGAACTGATAATTGGCGCAGAATCATTGCCGAATTATGATCTACTTGTCTTTACGAACAATCGAGTAGTAAGGGTAAATACTTACACCGGGCAAGTTACGGATGTTAATAATGCAGCCGGAGCAGTAAGCAGACAGGGAATAGTTAATTATGGAGATATGATAGGATTTCCTTCGCAGAATAAAATATTTATAACAAACGGAATAACTTTTCAGAGTATTTCTGATAATATAGGCAGTGCCTATAAACTTATTTCTGATAAATCTTTAATAATCGCTGCAAAAAATCCTGAAAATTCAGGATATATATTCTTTGACGGTTCGAAAACAGAATATAGTTTTGACCCTAAATATGGTTGGATGAGAAACGCTATTTCGCAATTTACAAGCCAAACAGTATTACCGAAAAAATATGTAACAGATGTTAACGGCTTAATCAGATTTTTAGGTTCAGACGGCAATATATACATACAGACAGAAACGACAAATAGTGAAGAATGGGTAATAGAATCAATAGAACTTAATGTTAATAATATGGGCGAAAACCTAAGATATAACGACAGATTAGTTATTGGCGGGATATGGATTGACGGCGATATCCCATACCCTTATTATCTGGAGATTACAACAGATAATACTTTTAATGATTTCAGCCAAATAACAAACGGCAATATACAAGACAAACAGTTTATTCCATTTAGAAAACCTATTGTTACGAGCAAATTCAAATTCAGGTTAAGCGGTTATTTAGATGACGGAGACAATAAAACAATTATAAGAGGATTGGGGATATTCTGGAAAGTTTTATCGCGCGGGAAGTACGGAAAGAAATATAGTATTATTTCCGGAGGCGCGCAATGAGTATAAGAAGGAAAGTACGATTTGACGATCCGAAACTTGAAGCCGAAATTGATAATCTTGTTAATTCGGTAAACGATATTGTTAAGAATATGAAAGCAGATATTGAAGTAATTACCGAAATGAAAGTTGACGAAAGCGCAGGAACATTTTCACTGTCAACAAAAAGCAGTATTGTAAAAATATTTGACGGTAAAATTTCCGTTGATAAATCTTCCAA
>CAZRMG010000575.1:1861-2104 GCA_964601095.1 uncultured Melioribacteraceae bacterium
AAAAAAATTAAAGAATGGAGTTAAATTATGGCATTTGCATATCTTGACAAAGCGAAAGCATTACTTGAAGACTTAAACGCAGATTCCGGCAACGCTTTTGAGAATTACGATGAAAGCTTTAATTACAACAAGGCAAGCGGAATACTTGACCGTATTGTAGGAAAGCAGAAAGAAGGGATTAACAGAGATTTCACGAATAATTTAGCTTCTGCAAGAGCAAACAAGTATAAACAGCTTGCAAGC
>CAZRMG010000576.1:0-1743 GCA_964601095.1 uncultured Melioribacteraceae bacterium
TTTCGAAAACCATGTTTCGCCTTTTACTACAATGTGAGGAACTGAAGCTAATGTTTCAACATTGTTAACAACTGTCGGAAAACCGTTAAATCCTGTATTAACCGGGTAAGGAGGACGGTTACGCGCTTCGCCGCGGTTTCCTTCCAAAGATTCAATTAAAGCTGTTTCTTCGCCGCACACATAAGCGCCGGAACCAAGACGAATATCAATATCAAAATTAAATCCTTTCTTTCCTGAAATATCATTACCAAGCAAATTATCTTTACGCATAACTTCAAGATAATCTTCAAGTGATTTCAACATATACTCATATTCACCGCGGAGGTAAACTATTCCTTTTGTGGCGCCGATAACATAACCGGCAACAACCATTCCGTCAAAAACTAATTCGGGATATTCGAGAAGAAGGACTCTATCTTTGAATGTTCCCGGTTCGCCTTCGTCAGCATTGCAGATTATATATTTTTGAGGAGAGTTTGCAGCGGCAACGATTGTCCATTTTGTAGCGGTTGGAAATCCGGCACCGCCTCTTCCCTTTAGTTTTGATTCACGCAGTTCGAATAAAACATCTTCGCGATGACCGGTTAAAGCTTTTTTGATCGATTCGCCGCGAGTGTATTTAGAAAATATTACTTCGCCTTTTCTTTTTATCTTTTCCATTGTTCACCTCACTTTATCCCGTTTAGAATTTCAACGGCTTTTTCGGGAGTGAGCTTGCTGAAAACACGCTCGTTAACTATCATTGCCGGACCTTGATCGCACATGCCGAGGCAATTAGCGTATTCAAGTGTAAATTTATTGTCCTTTGTTGTTTCGCCGAATTTAATACCGAGTTCACGTTCAACGGCTTTTGCGACATCTGCTTTGCCGTGCATATCGCATGTAATTGTTTGGCAAAGGCGTACAATGTTTCTTCCTTTCGGTTCGGTGTTAAGGAATGCATAAAAGCTAATAACGCTGTAAACTTCAACGGGATGAATATCGAGAACACGTGCAATTTCCTGCTGTGCGAAATCGGAAATTTGTTTGTGTTTACGCTGAATATCCTGAAGCATTGGCATCAGAGAAGAACGGCTGCGTCCGTATTTTTCTACAAGTTGTTCAATCTCTTCAGTCATTGCATTTTTTTCGAGTACAAGCATTTTACTTCACCTCCTTAACTTTCAAAAGGTTGTTAACCTTTGCGATAAGTTCATCGGGGGAAATCGGTTTTTCAACAAAATCATCTACCGGAACCATTTCGTTTTTACCGAAATCAAGTCCGATTGCTTTCGAAACCGATGTGTACATCAATATCGGAGTAGTGATACCGTCTTTACGAAATTTCTGTGCTAAATAAAATCCGTCGTCCGGCTCATCCATCATAACATCGAGGATAATTAGATTTGGTTTTTTTTCGGTGACTACCTTGTAGGCGTCAGTCGGGTTGGTAGCTGTTACTACGTCAAATCCCTTAGATTTCAACACCAAGCTGCTGGCATCAAGAATATCAGGATCGTCATCGATAATAGCGATTAGGGCCATACCGCTCTCCTTTTGTTTAGTTTATATTTATAGGTAAACTGATTGTAAACGTTGTCCCTTCACCGTATGTGGAATCAACATCAATTTTACCGTAATAAGAATCGACTATCCTTTTGACAATTGTTAAACCGAGGCCTGTACCGCTTATGCCCCGTGTTTTTTCGTTCTTTGCTCTGTAGAATTCGTTAAACATTCTATCCTTTTCATCGGGTTTTAATC
>CAZRMG010000576.1:1753-2098 GCA_964601095.1 uncultured Melioribacteraceae bacterium
AACTTTTATCCTTAAATAATTTGATGAGGTCGATACATCAACTAAAATTTTTCCCTTTTCTCTATTATACTTTATGGCATTGCTAAGAAGATTTGTGAGTAGCCGTGTTATTTCATTTTGATCCGCTTTAATTGTAGGTAAGTTTTGTTCAATATTTTTTTCAACAATAATTCCTTTTTTAGCAACCTCGAATTCGAGGAATTGTAATGTGCTTGTTATAATTTCTTCAATATGAATTGTTTCGAGTTCGCGTTGTTTTGTCTTTAATTCCATCCTCGATATATCGAGTAAATCGTTCACAAGGTCGGTTAGCCCTTTTAATCTAACAACGGAACGAACCATATA
>CAZRMG010000577.1:0-2097 GCA_964601095.1 uncultured Melioribacteraceae bacterium
TCACTTTAACCTTTATACCATCTTGTATTTCGTTCGAAATATTTTCAATAATTTTATCGCCGGCGGAAAGACCGCTTTTAATTTCCACAAACGAGCCGAGAGTTTTACCTGTTGTAACCGGAATTTTTACAACAACTTCTTCTCGTACAATAAAAACAACTTCGTTTCCTTCACGGTTTGCAACTGCTGTTGCCGGGACAACAAGATATTGTTCTGATTGTAATTCACTTTCTTTCAAAGCTTCGCGGAGGAATAAAACTTTTGCACTCATTTCCGGCAATACTCTTTTATCGTAATCTTTAAATCCTACTTTCACCATTACTGTTGCTTTGGAGCGGTCGGCAGTCGGAACAATTTTAGCAACATAACCCGGATAAGCTTTATCGGAATAAGCGTCGAGACGGATTTCGCAATCCTGATCGTGAATAATTTTTTCAATGTTGGATTCGGAAACATCTGCTTCAACTTGAAGCGAAGTCATATCGGCAATAGTAACAACGGCTGCTTTGGAATTTGCACCCGCAGCCAGCGGCGCAACAATTTCACCTACGTCTGCATTTTTTGTGAGAACAGTTCCGTTAAACGGCGCACGGATTAACATATTTTCCATTGCAACTTCTGCCGCTTGCACCTGCGCTTTTGCTAATTCAATTGATGCGAGCACACGGTTATATCTCGCCTCTGCGGCATCAACTTCTGAATTAGTTGCGGAACCGGATTTTAATAATTCCTTCTGACGATTAAAATTATTTTGCGCTTCTTTTAAGTCTGCTTCATTAAATTTAAGTGTTGCTTTCGCCTGATCGAGTTGCGCCTTAATATCACTATCGTCTAAACGAGCAATAATTTGATTTGTTGTTACGCGGTCGCCTTCAACGACTCCGAGATAAACTAACCGCCCTGTACCTTTGGAAGCAACAGCAGCTTTACGCTGTGCAACTACATATCCGCTTGCAGTTAATACTGCATTTGTTTGCGACGGTGACTGCATTACCGCGGTTGTAAGTTTAACTTCAACAGGTGGATTTACGAAAGTACTCCATAAATTCATTATTAAATAGATTACTATTGCAGCAACAATTAAGCTTACAATAACCCAAATTATTTTTTTTCTTGGTGAATTGGGATTTTCGTTTTGCGATCTGTTGATTTTTAATGATGATAAATCGGCATTTTTTGTTTCCACAATTTGTCCCTTACTATTTTAAATAGAAAATTTGATGAAGAAATATTTAATACAGACGAACAAGCCAAAAATATCTCAACTAATTCAGGGTAACAAAATACTTTCGGTAAACAGACGATTTTTATCGGTAAATTAAGATATAGTTATGACAGCAGTGTGTCATATTTATCTGTACAGTTTTGTTTTTAGTCCGGAATTAAAAAGCTACCCGCCCCACATCCTTTCCAAAAATTAATGGATAAGCAGTAGCTGTAACAATTTTAACTTAAGAAAAGTGCTAAAAATATGGTAAAATTTACGAAACAATTTTACCATATTTTGTTATCATAATGTTAATAATACGAAAAATTTACATCGGTTTTACAGGCACACAAATTTCGACAATGCACTTGCCTTCAGGATGTTCTTTGGGATCATTCAGGTAATTCTCAAAACAAGGTGCATCTACGCATTGATAACCGCTTTGCGGCAACCACCCGCCGTATACTAAATCCCAAGCTTCTGGGTATTCATCGCTGGCAAGTTCAAATTTTGCAACGGCATATTTTCCGCCGATAATAGTCATCTTACCGATTTCACCGTTTACTTCGGTATCTTTTGGAACACTCAAACATGCACTTAACCTCAACTTACTTTCGTCGGTTACGCTCGGATCATCGTGATATACTGCAAGCACCTTAGATTCCGGGAAATTTATCAATCCTCTGGGACCTGCCCATGTCATCAACTTGGTGAATAATTTTTCAAATAATTCCGGGTTACCTTTATACGGGCCGATATGCCGAACATAAGCCACGTACATTTCGGGTAATTCTTTTACTTCAACATTTGCTTTAAGACCTTTTTTCATTTTAACACTCCATATTTTGTTGTGAATTATGCTGCCAAAATATGAAGTTGATATTTCCCAC
>CAZRMG010000578.1:0-2086 GCA_964601095.1 uncultured Melioribacteraceae bacterium
TTAAAACTGGGGTAATTTTTATAGTATTTTTTTGAATGAATAAGATTATGAACAAGAGTAGGATTCAATGACATTTTTGAACCCAGCAATATTATTCGGATTAATTGCGGCTTCTATTCCGGTAGTGCTGCATTTTCTTAATCTTCGTAAACTGAAAAGAATTGAATTTAGTACGCTTGTTTTTTTAAAGGAGTTGCAAAAAACAAAAATCCGCCGCATAAAATTAAAACAATGGCTTTTGCTTTTATTACGTGTTTTGATAATAGCGTGTCTTGTATTGGCTTTCGCTCGCCCGACAGTTGACAATTTATCATTCGGCTCTTCCACGGCAAAAACAACTGCTGTTATCATTATCGACAATACATTCAGCATGTCTGTTGTTTCCGGTAACGGATCATACTTAAACCAGGTAAAGCAAACTGCAAAATCACTTTTGAATATTTTTCAGGACGGGGATGAAATCGCTTTGATTTCCACGGGGGATTTTTCCGACAAAGAAATTAAAGCAAAAACAAATATTGCTCTTGTTCAAAAAGAAATTGATGAATTGGAAATTTCTTCTTCAACAAAAACATTGAATGAACTTATTTTACAGGCAGGCCAAGTACTTTATCAATCAAAAAACTTCAACAAGGAAATATATCTTTTAACTGATCTGCAAACAGGCAGCATTTTCAATTCACAAAAAGAACTGACGGATTTGAATGAACTTTTGAAAGGCGTACGGATTTACTTAATTGATATTAATAAGAAAGAAGCGGTGAATTTAAGCGTTGCTAAATTTGAATTAAAAAACCAAATATTTGAAAAAAACAAAACTATCGGCTTTTCCGCATTAATAAAAAATCATTCCGCCAACTCCGTAAACAATTCAATCGCTTCGCTTTTTATTAACGGCAAAAGAAGCGCACAGCAAAGTATTTCAATTCCTGCCAAGGATTCGGCAACACTGAATTTTGAATCGACTTTAACTGAAACAGGAATAATTGAAGCTGTTGTTGAATTGGAAGATGATGATATCATTCATGACAACAAAAGGTATATAAGCTTTAATGTTCCCGACAAGATAGATGTTCTTATTGTTACGGAACTAAAAGATGATTCAAAATTCATAAAAATGGCTCTTGAAAATTTTGGCGAAGATTATTTTAGAATAACCGAAACTAATGTGTCTCAAGCGGTTTCATTAAATTTACCAAAGTTTAATGCGGTGATATTAATTGGTTCAGTTTCAGGTAATTCAACTCAAATGATTTTGGATTTTGTGGAAAACGGAAAAGGTTTGATTATAATGCCCGGTTCCCAAACCACAATTCAATCATTAAAAAATACCTTTAGCGGATTAAAACTTCCGGAACCCGCGGCATTTGCGGGCAAACAAAATTCGCCGGAAACTGCGGTTGCTTTTAATAAAGTTGATTTGCAGAATCCGTTGTTTGAAAATCTGTTTGAAGAAAAGAATAAAATTAGGATTGAATCGCCCGAGATTTATTATTATGCAAAAATCAATCCCGGCTCGCTTGGCAAAACAATAATTTCCATGTACGATAACTCAGCATTTTTAAGCGAATACAGAATAGGCAGCGGGAAAATTATAGTTTTCAATTCCCCGCCGGTATTGAGCAGTAATTCATTTCCGCTAAAATCTATATTTGCGCCATTGATTAATAAAACATTGTTATATATTTCTTCCGGCACGAGTGAACAGAAAAATATTTTTGCCGGTGCAAGTATTCCTGTTAATATTCAAAGTGTATCGGGCAATCAAATCAAAATTGAAAAGCCAAATAATGTTACAGATTACGTTAATACGGATTCTATTTCCAACAAGAGATATTTGAATTTTTCAAACACCGGTTTGTGCGGAACATATAAATTTTATTCCAACAATATTTTGATTGATTATTTTTCAGTCAATAATAATCCAAAAGAATCAGTGACTGAGTATGAAACAATCGATAACTTTGAAAACTATTTAAATGATATTGGTTTCGAAGGCGGTTTTCTTTCCTTAAATCCTGAAGATGATTTAACGAGAACAATTTATCAGTCGCGTTTTGGGCTTGAATTATGGAAGTATTTTTTG
>CAZRMG010000579.1:0-611 GCA_964601095.1 uncultured Melioribacteraceae bacterium
CTTATCAAGAACTTTATCAACAAATCCGCCGTATAGCAATTGTACAAATGCCGAGTCAATCATGTTTTTTAAACGGATGTCGTTGTTAGGCAACGCAATTGTATTACCAAAAAGACGCAACGGATTATCTGCCGAAAGGTTTTTCAGCATATTGCCGTTTTTCGCATTATATTTTTCGCCGAGATATGTCTCGATAAAAGTAACATCGGCTTTGCCGGTTTGAACATCGGTGAGCTGCATGGTTTCATCGGTCATATTCGGCAGGGATACAACATTTGCTTTCGGATAATCCTGTCCGGCAATTAGAAATGCAATATTACCGTCTGATACAGAAATTTTAATATCAGGTTTGTCGATTGCAGAAAGTGTTTCATTAAATCGGTTGTCATCAGCTCTGACATACGCCCCAACAGATGAATAAAACAACGGCATTGAAAAGCCTAGATAACGCCCCTCAACAGGGTTTTGCCAGAAACTTGTGCAGACGGCGTCAACGCGATTGTTTTCTATGGCGGTGACGGTACTTCCCCATCCCAATTCTTCCGCCCATTCTACTTTTATACTCAAAAGACGTGCGGCTTCTTCCATGATGTCGTGTGTTATGCCAGATA
>CAZRMG010000579.1:621-2081 GCA_964601095.1 uncultured Melioribacteraceae bacterium
ATTACGCGGTCGTAAACGGATTCTTTATTTGTTTCAGATTGAGAGTCTGTTGGGGTAATGGTTTTCACCGTACCGTACGCCGCAACCGCCCCGATAACCGCGGAAAGGATAATGGTTGAAAATTTATTCATAGGTATGGACTCCTATCTTGATTCTTCAAACGATTTAAATGGTTTTGATACACGGTAAAATGAATGAGGATAACGCTCCCATTTATTAATTACTTCATCTATATAACCGCTGTTCATCAACTCGGCAGTGGTAGTGTTAATCATAGACAATAATTCAAATTCGCCACGATTAACCGCAAACGCGAACGGATAAATTCGCACAGGGTGATTTGGCGCGGCGTTTTTAATGCTGTTAGGATTTTTTTCAAGAAACTGATTTGCGCGGTTAAGATCGATAAACGAAACATCTGCTTTTTTTGTCGTGACATTCATTTCCAGTTGAGTTGCGTCGGCATTTTGCGGAATTGAAAGAGTTTCTGCCTTGGGAAACAAGGAAGATGCAACAGATTGAGAAACATCCCCGTCCATAACAGCAACTGTAACCGATGAGTCATTTATTGCGGAAAGATTATTGTCAAAGCGTGTGTCGTCCGAACGTACATAAGCACCGACACCTGCGTACAATAACGGCATACCGAATTCAGCAACGCGGGATGACGGAGCATCAGGCCAAGCACCTGTGCACATCACATCATATCGTCCGGCCTGAAGCTCTGAAAACATATTGCCGAATGTCACTTCGGCAGTCCATTCGATTTTAAGGCTAAGGTTTGCGGCTATTTTTTCAAATAAATCTACAAACAATCCTGTTTTTTCGCCTGTTTTTGGGTCGATTTGCAGTGCGGGAGGAAATACATAGTATCCGCATCGTATTGTTCCGGTGCGCATGATGCGTTCATAAACAGATTCTTTATTTGTTTCAGATTGAGAGTCTGTTGGGGTAATGGTTTTCACCGTGCCGTACGCGGCAACCGCGCCGATAACGGCGGAAAGGACTATTGTTGAAAGTTTATTCATTACTCGGACTCCTTATATGCTTTCTGAACACGAAGCAGTGCTTTGCTTTCCGCATCGTATTTATCAAGAAGTTTGTCGACATATCCATATTCAAGCAGACTTTCGATTGTTGTGTTCAATAATGCTTTTAATTCATGCTCCCCTTTAGGAATCGGTATTGTTCCTTTAAATACGCGTGTGGGCATGGTAACCAATTTTGTAATTTCATTATTATTGTTTTGATTATATCCATGCGCGGAAAATCCATCGATTAAAACGGCATCAGCCTTTCCACCGACAACGCTTTTAATAACTTCAGCACGTGAAGTTAGATTAGGAAAAGATAATTCTCCGGCATTAGGAAATATTTCCTTGACCAACAACTGTCCGGCAACTTCACCGTCAACAAAGGCAAATTTTACATCAGGCCTGTTCAAGTCCTCGAAGGTTGAA
>CAZRMG010000580.1:0-2077 GCA_964601095.1 uncultured Melioribacteraceae bacterium
TTCCTGCAGGAGTTATCAGCAATGAATGCGGTTGAAAGGTGAACTCCATCACCCATGGTTGAGAATTTTGAAAAACATATTTTAAAAATAATATTTGGTCAATATGTTTGTTGAGGGATATTATCCGACTCCGGATGAAATGCCTCATCTTAACCGGTCTTGTTGAGATCAAATTCTTTCGCTAGAAGTTTGGCATTTTCCTTTTCCTGCCGGATATAATCGCCGAGGTTTTCTTTAACCGAATCCAACTGCCCGTCTATGAAAGGAGAGATGCTATTAAGAAAGAAATCCAGGTTTGATCTCAAGCTGTCTTTTCTTCTGTATAATGTTGCATACTCCATGCGCCGCTTGCTTGGCCAGAGATTGAGAACTAAGCGTTCCAGAATAGGATTGCCGACAATTTTCATGCCGAGCGCCACAAAACCGAACATGGCGTTGTAATAGCCTTCAAAGTCCGATTTGTCTGCGCATTCTTCCATGGTTTGGAAAAAGGGCATAATCTGATTAAAATTTTCTTCCGTGACCTCCGATGCTCCTTTATAAATAAGCAGTGTATAAAGAACCTGCAGAACATCGTATAAGTCGTCAATAAATTTTATTGAAAAACCGGCAACGACTGCGCCGCGGCGCGGCAATAATTCAACTAGAAATTTTTCATTGAGAATGTGCAGGGCTTCCCGAACGGGACTTCGGCTCACACCAAGTTCCTCGGCAATTTTTGCCTCAAAAATACGTTCTCCGGGTTTGATTTCCATGTGAATGATTTTCTCGGCAAGATATTCCGCAATTTGATACGGCAATTGGTTTTTATTGTCTATTTTTTTTGATAATTTATCCGCTTCCATTATCTCTGATTCCCCATGGTAATTTTTCGGAATAAGCTTTTAAAAACCTGTATTATGTTATTTTTATCACAAAATGTCTTTTTTCGATACGAATAAATCAAAAATATCGTTATGTTAATAATGATATAAATAAGTTACACATCAAATAAAAACATTAGAAAATATATCGACAATAAATCCTTAATGATATGAAAATAAAAAAGTTGACAATATAAAAGTTCCGCTATATGTCGATTGTCGACAATATACAATTTTGCAAGTAAGTTTCCATTCCTGATAAAAGCAGTTATACATTAAAGTTTTTTTGATTCTATTAAGAAAAGAGAGGTTCTCAATGTTCCTGAAATATTTTTCTTATGGCTTCTTTAACTTTAATTTCTCAATAGTTAGTGACCTTTTTTGCATTCGCAGAAAAAATATCAACGAAAATTTAGAGGGGGGAATTTATGGACGACAAAAGGATGTGTCAGCTCGAGCCGCCTAAAAAATGGTTAAAGACACAAATTACCAGATTGTGTCTTTATTTTTTAGGGATGGGAATTGAGACGGCATATAAAAATGTGCCGGAAGTTAAGAGGGAAATGGATGCTTTGCCGGATCTGTTTTCTTTCTGTTTTAATGTCCAGAACGGACCATCGATGATGATTCTGAAAAACGGAAATACTGTCTAGTATGTCGGCGAAAAAGAAGCGTATCATACCGATCTGGAACTGGTGCTTAAAAACATTGAATTTGCCTATCTGATGATGACGGGCAGAATCAGTACCCCCGATGCTGTTTATCATAACCGCCAGTTTGTCAGAGGAAATCTGGGTTATATGATGACGATGATCAGGGTGCTCAGCATCGCCCAGACTCTGTTATTCCCGAATTTTCTTTTGCGGTTTTATATCAAAAAAGTTCAGCCATTAACCATGAAGACAATGATCAACCGTGCAAAAGCATATGCTAACGCAACAATAGGATTTTTCGCATAAAGAAATACTAATTTGAGGAGGGATATCGTGAATATACAAAAGAAAGA
This sequence comes from uncultured Melioribacteraceae bacterium, assembly GCA_964601095.1. Taxonomy (GTDB): domain Bacteria; phylum Bacteroidota; class Ignavibacteria; order Ignavibacteriales; family Melioribacteraceae; genus JAEWUC01. The sequence continues at coordinate 1,870 of CAZRMG010000580.1, forward strand.
AGAACTTCCGAAATACTTTGAATTTTTCAATTCAGTAAAAATAATTTCAGGTTATAAAGCGTTGGAGAACATTTCCTCCGAGCTGGATCTGCTCGGAGCCAAAAGGCCGATCATCATTACCGATAAAGGCGTAAGCAACGCGGGATTAATTGATCACGTTGTGAATAGTTTCGGCGGAACTCAGGTTACGATTGGTGCGCTGTATGAT
>CAZRMG010000581.1:0-2077 GCA_964601095.1 uncultured Melioribacteraceae bacterium
ATTGTTCTCGTTCCAAAACCGTAAATAACAAATGCGTGCGGACCTATTTCCGGCTGAGTGTTTTCAATGGTTAAATTTTCAACAATAATATCATCGGCATAAATATTTAAAACTCCCGGACCAATTACATCCCTATTCTTATCCCAATCCGACCGCAATTGATCGTACTGCCAAATTGTATTTTCTCTGCTTTCACCTCTGAATGTAATATTATCTCTTTCTATTCTAACTTTTTCATTATAGACACCATTCTTAATAAAAATTATAACCCTTCCATAATTGAACATTGGCAAAAGTTTAACTGCTTCTGTAATTGTTTTAACATCGCCGGAGCCATCTGCTGCAACAACTATTTCATTTTTTTGTTTAGCGCTTTGATGTGTTGATATAAGAAACATCAATACAAGTAAAATGAGTGTTTTATTTTTCATACTAAAAACTCCCGGTGATTATTTTATTTTCCATTGGATTTTGTTTGATTTAAATATTCCAAAAGAATGCTCACGTTTCTCATATAAGTACTCGTTGAAATATATTTTTGATCGGATGTGTTTTGGTAAGGAGAAGTGTCGTACTTATCACCTACGCGTGAATTGGAATAAATTTTAGAATCGGGATCGGTGCACTCCGGTTCACCGATATATGGATTTGAAATAAACACATCTTTAGAAAGCCAGCGTCCTTCATTGTCCAATTCGGATAAAATTGATTTTACCAAATCTGAACTCGCTTGTCGATTCCAATTCCATCTATCGCTGTTTAATGTTAAAAACTCTTGAACGGCATTGTATTTTTCGGTATTACTTTTATCTACTACTACCGCTGAAATTGAAAAATTATTATCGATTTTTTTTAGTGATAATAATTTTACCCGTTCTACTTCTTCATATAATTGCTTCATGTTTACATGCCGTATACTTTGGTAATGAATTAAATAGTTACTGTTTTCATAATCAAAAAAATATTTACCGCATTTAACATTAGTACCTTTTCTATGTGTAAACAATGCCTTGTTCGAACCAAGCTCCACAAATTTCGGAAGTTCAAAAAGACTGTTTTTTTTGCCGGATAATTTTACTGATTCTATCCATTCGATTGCGTCTGAAATTGTTTCGATATACTTTCTATCTCCTGTCAACTCATAGAACTTCATCAGCATTTCAATGTGCCTTGCCGAGTATTGCGGATCTAATGCACAAGGTTCATACGATCTTGCGGCGGCAGGTTTTAAATCAAGTAAATATTGCAGCGCCCATCCTGATTGCGGTTTTTTTCCTTGAGATAGCAGATAAAAATCGATTGCTTTTATTATAGGTTCGAATAATTTTTCTATATGAAGTGTTACATAACATGTAATCAAGAAATTAATATTGTTCCAAATTGCATTATCGTTAAAAGAATAATATTGAGTATAACCAGGCTCTGAATTGTCAATCTTACAATTTTGGAATGGATATCTTTGCGGCCACGCTCCGTTTTCATATTGACTTTCTAATACAAAGTTTATGGCTTTATCAAGTGCAGATTTTATAATGGGATTATTTTTGATTAAATAAACACGTAATAAAAACGAAGCTGCGCCGGGTGTTGCAGCGTCATCAAAAGTTGCATTACCGTAATAATGATGAAATTCTTCAAGCCGCCAAGCATTTTTGCCAATTGTAGTGTACCAATTTTTTAAAGATTTTTCTCCTGCAAAATCGATCAAATAATTCCATCCGCCGCACTCAAGTTGTCCTTTAATTAAAGTATATGCCGATTTTTCCGCAAGATTGTAGTAGTATTCATCCTTGGTAGTTTCATAAATGCTTAAGAATGTGTGGCCCATTGCCACTGTACCCGCACCTTGTACCCAGGCCATAGTCGGATATGCTTCAAGTTCGCCCCAGCGTCGCAATAAATCTGATGAGTAAAACCAAACATATCCGCCGTTAACACTTATTTTTTCATCGAAGTATTTTGTTGCTTTAAAAATTGCATCTGTAATTTCTTTATTAAATGCCCCGGCATGCTGCGCCGATACAGAAAAACCGATAAATGAAATTATTGTTAGAACAAATGCGAATTTTCGAATGGT
>CAZRMG010000582.1:0-2076 GCA_964601095.1 uncultured Melioribacteraceae bacterium
ACAATGTTAAATGTGGACTGAATTTTCTTTTCTCAATTGGGAATCCGAACTGCATGCATCTGTTATCAATTTCTTTTGTTAAATTTTCTAATACTTTATTTTCATCAAAGCCAGCCCAAAATATTCTTGGCTGTCCATCACGCTTGAAAATTCCAAATCCATTAAAAGTCAGCGGAAATGGTTTAAATTGTTTTAGTGTTTTTAACACTTCTTCCCAGATTGCAACAATTTCAGACTCGTCGGTATCACCAAGAAATTTAATTGTAAGATGTAATTTATTATTTGCCTCCCATTTTACCTTTCCATCACCAGGGTAAAATTCATTACGAATTTGAATTAGCTTTTCCTTTAATTCATCCGGCAATTCTAATGCTATAAAAGTTCTAATCATCGTAAGAAATGTTTAATAAATTTCTCCTCAGCATTTCAATAGCAGCTTGAGAAGTTCTATCTTTATTTAGAAGCCGATCATCACCAAAATGAAATTCTTTGGCTGTACAAATTTTATCGTCACATATTCCAATAAATACCGTCCCGACAGGTTTTGCAGCAGAACCGCCTGTTGGTCCCATGATTCCTGTTACAGCTAATCCGATATCCGAACCGCTTATTGATTTAACTCCTTCGGCCATTTGCCTTGCCACTTCTAAACTTACAGCACCGTTTTTTAATATGGAATCCTCATCAACATGAAGTAGTTCAACCTTTGCTGCGTTTGTATATGCAACAATTCCTCTTTCAAAATATTGACTGCTGCCGCTTACATTTGTCAACCTATTTGCAATTAATCCACCCGTGCAAGATTCCGCAGTTGAAAGCTTTAATCCCCTATCAATTAATAACTTAGCTACGACCATTTCTAATAATTCATCGTTTTTACCAAAAATATATCTGCCGACAGATGCACGAATTTTTTGTTCAATTTCATCCAAACGATTTTGCGCTGATTCGCTCGTAATATCTTCAACTGTGATTCGCATTTTCACACCGTATTGACTTGGTAAAAATGCGAGTTTTGCTCCCGCTAATAATTCTTCAATATTACCAAGGCGGTCAAAAAGTGTTGATTCCGGGATTCCTGTTGTCAATAAATTTTTTATCAGTAATACATTCTCCTTTTTACCCATAATCTCGGAAAGTTTCGGCATAATAAATTCTTGCATCATACCCTTCATTTCATAAGGTACACCCGGTACTGAAATGAAGATTTGTCCCTTTTGTTCAATCCAAAAACCCGGTGCTGTACCGCGAGGATTGCGAATAGCAACCGCAATTTTCGGAATTAGAGCTTGATCTTCATTTGTCTTTGTCAATTCTCTTTTTCGAATTTCAAAAAACTTTTTAATATCATTTAGAACTTCATTATCTATAACCAACTCGGTTCCGAAAAAATTAACAATTGCATCTCTTGTAACATCATCATGAGTAGGACCCAAACCGCCGGTCACCAAAACTATATCGCTCAGTTTTGTAACTCTATCGAATTCAGAAACAACTAATTCTTTATCATCCGGGATAACACTTGAGCCGATTACCGAAATATTTGCATTCGTTAACTTTTCCCCAATATAAGCCGCATTGGTGTTTAAAGTTTGGCCGATTAATATTTCATCACCTATTGTGATTATGAAAGCTTTCATTTTACCATTTATTTTATGAATAGATTATAAACATAAATAATTAATTGAATAATCATAAAAGAATAAATTCCGGCCATGACATCGTCCAAAATTACTCCCCAGCCCTTTGGAACAGATTCAAGTTTTCTTGCCGGGTATGGTTTTACAATATCCATAAATCGCCAAATAAGAAATGCCGGAACAAGCCACCATATTTTCTTGGGGATGAAAAGAAGTGTAATCCACATACCGATAAATTCATCAAGTGTATATTGAGAAGGATCATTGCCGTAAACTTTTTCGAACTTGACGGCAATTGGAACACCGGCAAGTATAAAAAATGAAATCAAAAAAATCATCAATGAAGGATTTTCGAAACCCGGTATTAAAAACAATAATAAAGCTACAAAGCTTGCGAATGTCCCCGAAGCTTTAGATATAAATCCGGTATATAAAC
>CAZRMG010000583.1:0-2062 GCA_964601095.1 uncultured Melioribacteraceae bacterium
TATCGGGATAGGGGTGGCGGGCTTTTCCCCGCCAGACCCCTCCCACACCACCGGACATGCGGGTCCGCATCCGGCGGTTCGAAGAGTTGAGGTTACGCAGCAAGTCTCGGTAGACCGAGATTGTCGAAGTAGCTTGGCGGTAGAGCCCAATTGAGCGCCATGTGTGAGTTGCGCCACCAGCTTCGAAGATTGCCCGCTACTTTCGCCGCATCCTCGTGGGAGAGTCCCCGGGCCCGGAGTTGGCGGTAAGCGTTGGGACCATTCTTCCATTGCTTGAGATGGAGCATTCGCACGCGATGACGAATCCAACCGTCCAGTTCTCGAAACAGCGATGGTTTTTCCTGCAGGCCGAAGTAGTTCTTCCACCCGAGCAGGTACGGTCGCAGTTCCTCGATAACGGCGGCTATGCTTCGCCCTCGTGTCCGGCTGGTAATCTCCCGGATGTGCTCTTTCATGGTGGCAAGGGCCTTGTCGGCGACTCCGCGTTTGAGTTCGCCCGACTTCTTGACTACCCAGAAGGTATAGCCAAGAAACTTGCGCTCCCACGGACGGGCCACCGCGCTCTTCGTCTCGTTGATTCGCAGCCTGAGATTGGCGAAGAGACACCGTAGCGTCTCCATGGCGTCTTTCCCCGCACGCTCGGACCGCACGTATACGTTACAGTCGTCGGCATAGCGGCAAAATGCCAGCCCGCGCCTCTCAAGCTCTTTGTCAACTTCGTCGAGAAGCAGGTTCGCGAGCAATGGTGACAGCGGCCCGCCCTGTGGCGAGCCCTCGTGCCGTTCCATCACTACCCCGTTGACCATGACTCCGGCTTCGAGGTATCCGCGAATGAGCCTAAGCAATCGCTTGTCTGCTATGCGGTGAGCCAGTTTCCCCAGAAGAACGTCGTGCTGGATTCGGTCGAAGAACCTCTCCAGATCGACATCCACCACCCAGTTGCGGCCCTGCTGAATATACCGTTGCGCTGCGCATATTGCGTCATGCGCCCGGCACCCAGGTCGAAAGCCGTAGCTGTGTTCTGAGAATGTTGGGTCCCACCGTCGTTGCAGCACTTGCAGGATGCACTGCTGTACGAAACGATCGAGCACGCAAGGAATTCCTAGGTCGCGAGTTCCTCCACCGCTCTTCGGTATCTCCTGTCGGCGTACTGGTTGCGGTTGGTAGGTACCCTCAAGCAGTGACGCTTGGAGTTTCCTCCAGTGCTCCGCAAGGTACGCGGGCAGTTCTTGCACTGTCATCCCATCGATGCCTGGGCTCCCCTTGTTCTTTCGTACTCTCCGCAATGCCATCGCGACATTGCTACGTTGCACCACCTCCTCCATCAGGAAGGCGGTGGTGATTCCTGAGCGCTCGTTTCCACTTGACGCCGTTGGCGTTTCACCGCTTCGTTCGGCCGTGGGGGCTTCACCCTTGGTGCTGAACGAGAGCTCCAGTTGCCTGGTCTTCTGGTGCCTGACGCTTCTGAGTCTCATGGCCGATTCACTCTCCTCTTCGTTTGGCCCTTGACCATGCGAAGCCTCCGGCCTTCTCGGTTTCCCGTGCCGGCTTCATTCATGGCTACTATGGCCTCTGCTGACTTCTCGCCCCGGCACCGCGGGCATGCCGTCATCCTTTCGGACATGAGGCGAGATCTCCCCAGGTAAGAGACAAGACCTTCGCTGCGCGACTGCCGGATATACGCCACACCCCTTTGGTTGCGGAGGCTTCGCGGTTGTTCGCCCGCTCGCCCCAGGATGCACCGCCTCAAATCCGGTTCCTGTAAGTCAGCCCGCAGTTTACGCGCTCCACTGCTTTCAGCCTCGGTCTCACGACCTACGCCTTGTGGTTTGCTTGAGATTCCTGCAACCTGGTTTCTCAAAGGACTTTCACCTTCTGGTCTTTCTCATGCTGGGCACACGAACGAAGCCGCGCCAAGCGCGGCAGTTGGGCGGAGCGAGTCTTGGTGCACTTGCAGCACTGAGCCGGGACTCTAACCATGTCGCGTGTTCGTTGCAAGCCGGTCGCACACTCTGCGCACGCGCTTTGGCGTGGTGCCACTGCGGGTTTCAACGGAGAGTGC
>CAZRMG010000584.1:0-2059 GCA_964601095.1 uncultured Melioribacteraceae bacterium
TTTATGGAGCAGGTTTAGGTCGCCCTTTGCAAGCGCTTCTTTCTTTGCTCTACTCCAATTTTTTAATTGTCGCTCGGCATCTTTTGCTTCTTTGGTTGTTTCAAATTCATGTTGATAAAATAACCTTACGGGTCTACGAGTGGAAGTATAACTTCCCGGATTGTGTGCAGAGTTATGTTGATTTAGTCTTCGCTCAAGATTTGTTGTATAGCCTACATAATAACTGTCATCGGAACATTTAAGAATATATACACATGCTTTCTTCATAACTAAAAGTTAAATGTAGAAAGGGAGAAATGCAATGAGTCCGCCCCTCGACTTCGCTCGGGACGGTATTAGTTTTGAAAACCACAGTCATAAAAAATTTGCCGCTTCTTTATCAATTAGCCAAATCAAATTCCCGTAAGTTGGATTTACAAAGGAAGCTGGTAATTTCTCAAATCCTTCTTTCTTATTTAAGATGATATCAACGATTTTGCTTTTACTTGCGCCGATAACAAGAAAAACTATTCTTTTCGAATTGTTTATTACTGTCCCGGTCAGTGTAATTCTTTCTTGATTTGTAACCGGGTGTTTTGCAACCGCGCAAATTCTTTTATCATTTATCAAGCTAATGCTATCGGGAAAAATTGAAGCTGTGTGTCCATCTTCACCGAGTCCGAGCATAACCAAATCGAATGACGGAATGTTGTTTCTAAGAATAACATTTTCTCTAATGATTTTTGAGTAATTCTCAGCTTCAATTTTGGGGTTGTTGCTTCCGTCAATTTTGAAGATGTTTTTTGAATTGATATCTATTTTTGAAAACAAGTGATTATGAGCCATCAAATAGTTGCTTTCGGGATGATCGGAAGGAACACATCTTTCATCACCCCAGAAAAAGTTAATCTTATTCCATTCAATTTTTTCTTTGTAATCTTTTGCCAAACAATCAAAAACCGCTTTGGGAGTTGAACCGCCGGAAAGGGCAATGTTTATTTGTCCTTTGTTGTGATTTATGGTATTAATAAGAATCTCCGCAAACTTTTCGGAAAGTTCTTCGATGTCTTTAGAGATATCAATTTTATAATTCACAATAAACTCCATCGTCGGCTAAATTTTTACACGGGTAGCGCCATGTCATGTTGTTTTCGATTAATTCATCCGCGTGCTCGGGTCCCCAAGTGCCTGAAGGATAACCGTGCAAAGGAATTGTTTTATCATTTTTCCATGCATCGATAATAGGTGTCAAAAATTTCCACGCAGCCATTACTTCTTCGCTGCGGGCAAATAAAGTTGAATCACCTTTCATCGAATCATAAAGCAATCTTTCGTAAGCAGATGGAATTCTTTCGACCGATAAATCCGAGTAGTGAAAATCCATGTTCACGGTTTGAACTTCGAAGCCGGTGCCGGGAATTTTCATCCCGACTTTCAAAAGTATTCCTTCATCCGGTTGAATTCTTAAAACAAGCTGGTTGCACGAATTAGGATTTCCGTTTGTGCTGAAAAGAAAATGAGGAGTTTTCTTGAAGTGAATTACAACTTCTGTAACTCGTGTCGGCAATCTTTTACCGGTGCGTATATAAAACGGAATTCCTCCCCAGCGCCAGTTGTCAATGTAAAATTTTAATGCTGCATATGTTTCCGTCATCGAATGTGGATCGACTCCGTTTTCTTCTCGGTAACCGGATAAAAGTTCACCGCGAACGTGAGATGAAAGATATTGCCCGCGTATAGCATATTTTTTTACATCTTCATTTTTTATAGGGCGGAACGATTGAAACACTTTTAATATTTCGTTGCGTATTGCAAATGGTTCCAAAGATGTCGGCGGTTCCATTGCTATAAGTCCGACAATGTGCAAAAGATGATTTTGAACCATGTCGCGTAAAGCGCCGGATGATTCATAATAACCGCCGCGTTCTTCAACACCAATGCTTTCCGCGGATGTTACTTCAACATGATCGATATAATTTCTATTCCAAAGCGGTTCGAAAATTCCGTTTGAAAACCGTGTGACTAAAAGATTTTGTACAGTTTCTTTGCCGAGGTAATGATCAATCCTAAAAATTTGTTC
>CAZRMG010000585.1:0-2035 GCA_964601095.1 uncultured Melioribacteraceae bacterium
GATGCTGAGAAAATTCACAACCTCGTGCCTAATTCATTTATTGCTCCGCCGACAACAATTACTGAAATGGCGGCTTTCATAAAAAATTGTGCTTTACTAATTGCAAATGACAGCGGCCCGATGCACATATCTACGGCTGTCGGAACACCGGTTTTAAGCTTACACGGGCCAACCGACCCTAAATTACAAGGTCCATTCGGTGAAAAACACGAGTGGATAAATCACGATGTATAATCTGCAACTTACTTGAGTGTCCGCGCAATCATGAATGTTTTAATGATTTACCGCTTTACAAAATAATGGACAAAATTGATTTACTTATTCGTAAAAACAACTTAATTGAAAAGTGAAAAAAATAGAAATTGTTATCCGTAAATTTTTTCTCAACATGCTTTTGTTTTTTTCAAAGAAACCGAAAGCACTACCAATTGAACAATTACCGGTAAAATCAAAAATATTGTTTATTCGGCTTAACAGAATCGGCGATGCTCTCGTTACTACTCCTCTCCTAAAAAATATTAAAAGTAATACAAACTATAAAGTTTATGTCCTTGCGGCTAAAAGCAATTATTTTATATTCAACAACAAAGAAATCTGTGATGAAGTAATTATTTTCGATAAAAAGCAAAACGGGATTATTTCTTTAATAAAGCTTCTTAATTCAAAACACTTTGATGTAGTTGTAGACCTCCATGACGATGTTTCGAGCACCGTCAGTTATGTTGTCGCGTTTTCAAAATGTGCTTATAAATTTGGTCTAAAGAAAGGAACAGAAAAAATTTATACTCATACAATTGAGAAATTGAAACCGTCGGGAAATCATATTGTTGACAGGGTTAATAATTTTGCGAAGTTATTCGGCATCGACTCAAGAACCGAAGCCACAAACATAGTATTCAATGCAGGGGCCGAGGCTGAAAAGAGTGCCGAAGAATTTATAACCAAACATTTTAGTCATGAAAGATTTTTGATTGGAATAAATATTTCAGCCGGAAGTGAAGCGCGGTTCTGGGGAGTCGAGAATTATAAAAAACTTATTAACGAACTAAATAACTACGATGTTAATATTTTGTTTATGTGTATTGAGAAAGATATTCATTATGCAAGGACCATTGCCGACGGATTATACCCAATTTTTTATAATTCTTCTTTCAATATTTTTTCAGCCATGATCGCCAAATTGAATTTACTCTTCACACCGGATACTTCAATAATTCATATCGGCTCGGCGTACAAAAAGCCAATATTCGGTTTATATGTAAAATACAATACTAACGACATGATTTGGTCGCCTTATAAATCTCCTTTCGAATGCGTAATTACAGAAGAACCAACCTTAAAAAATGTTAAATTTGAAACCGTGAAAGAAAAGTTTCTGCCATTCTTTGAGAAATATTATTATGAATACTCAACTAAAAACGACTGACATAAAAATACCTGACTGCAAAAATTTTAACGGTTATAAACCGTGTTCTCCCGGGCATAATTGTTTAACCGACGGCTGCAAAGATCATAAACCGTTCGGCACAAAAATCTTGATTGTTAATCTTGATGCAATGGGAGATGTTTTGATGACAACCGCGCGACTTCCTGAAATCAAAAGGAAGTACCCGGTTTCAACAATTTATTGGATAACGCTCAAGAATGCCGCCGGACTTTTACAGAACAATCCTTACATCGATAAAGTATTCCCGTTTGATTTTGAGAGCATACTCGTTTTAAACGAAATGGAATTTGATATTATTATGAATGTTGATAAATCAACACGCTCCGGCGCATTGACAATGCAACTAAAAGCAAAGGAAAAACTTGGATTTGGTATAAACACTAACGGGCAGATTATACCATTAAATAAAGGCGCAGAATACAATTACCGTTTGGGTATGGATGATAATCTAAAATTTAAAATCAATCAACGCACTGGTGAAGAATATCTTGCTGAAACTTTTAATCTCGATTATAAACGAGATGATTATGTTTTTCATTTTACACATGATGAATTGACTTTTATCGATGATTATAAAAAACAAATTGG
>CAZRMG010000586.1:0-2032 GCA_964601095.1 uncultured Melioribacteraceae bacterium
TGATACAATCCGCCGTGAATATATCCGCCAACGGCAACACGCGTTACAACCGGAGCTTCGAATAAATTATTTGAACGGTACCGCATCATTACAAGCTCGTTGCGGAACTGCATAAACGCAGGCCAAATATAATCACCAAACTGAATTTCAACGCAAGGTTTTAATCCTGCAAGTGCCATTCCTATCGCAACACCTTCAATGCTCGCTTCGGCAAGAGGAGAATTAAAAACCCTATCATTTCCGAATCGTGTTGACAATCCCTTTGTTGCCGTAAATACACCGCCTTTACCGTCGGCAACGTCTTCTCCAAAAACATAAATTTTATCATTCAATTCCATTTCTTCTCTGAGAGCATGATTAACAGCATCAACCATCACAACCGGTTTGCCGTCAGTATCTCCTTTTTCGTATTCGAGAGATTCACGTTTCCCGCTTTCATCAAGAACATATAGATAAGCTGTTTCGGGATCGGGATCAATTTGTTTAACCGCCCAATCAGATGCTTCATTTATGTGATTATTAATTTCCTTTTGAAATTCTTCGTATGCAAGCTGAGTTAAAATTCCTTTCGCAATTAATTTATCGGCAAACAATTTAATCGGGTCTTTCTTTAGATCTTCCTGGAGAGATTCGTTGCTGCGGTATTTCTTTTGATCATCCGAAGAAGAGTGTGAAAGTAAACGCACAACATGAGCTTCGATTAATGCCGGTCCTTTTCCCTGGCGAGCATATTTAAATGCCGATTGAGCAACAGCATGCGTTTGGAGAAAATCTGTACCGTCAACTTCCATCCTTAAAAGATTATTGTAACCCTTCATCATTTCAAGAATTGATCCGTTTGCACCGCCGGTTTGGTTTTCAACAGGGACAGAGATTGCCCATTTATTATTTTGGATTACAAATACAACAGGAAGTTTTTCTCTTGCCGCCCAATTTACTGCTTCATGAAATTCTCCTTGGGAAGTTGTTCCTTCGCCTGAAGAAACATAGACGACACCGTTTATTCCTTTACGTTTTAATGCGAGTGCAGTTCCAACAGCTTGTAAAAATTGTGTACCCGTAGGACTAGACTGGGTTGGAATATTAAATTCTTTTGATGACCAATGACACGGCATTTGCCTTCCGCCGGTTAATGGATCATCAGCTTTTGCCATAAATGCGAGAAGTAAATCTTCGGGTTTGCTGCCGAGCGTAATTGAAAAACACATATCGCGGTAATACGGGTAAGCCCAGTCAATTCCTTTTTGCATCGCGAGACCAAACGCAGTTTGTGTTGCTTCGTGCCCCGCGCCGGAAATTAAAAAGTATGCTTTCCCCTGCCGGATTAAATTCATTACTTTGTTATCGATTGCGCGGGATATTGACATTAAACGAAGCGAATTCATTAATTCATCCTTTGTCATTCCGCCGAATGAATTTATTTTTCCAGTAGGTGCGCTGCCGTTGTCTTTGTGTTCGACAACTTTAACTTCATCTATTTTACCGTTTTTAGTCATTAGATTTTCCTTTGCGTCTTTGCGAGAAATATTTTTCGTAGAGATGCAATACCGCTAAGTTTTAATAACTTCTTTCAAATAATTAGTTTTATCTTTCACAAGAACAGAAGTGTAACCAAAGAATTTTTCAAACTCATTTACAAGTTTCATTTTAACTTCATCAATATTAACATCACTACCAAGTTCTCTTTGCAGCGAAGTAACATCTTTATCGCGGATTCCGCATGGAATTATTCCACCGAAATAATTCAAATCAGTATTTACGTTGAAAGCGAAACCGTGCATCGTAACCCATCTGCTCACTTTAATTCCAATTGCGGCAATTTTTCTGTTATCAATCCAAACACCGGTATATTTTGGATTTCGTTCGGTCTTCAAACCATAATCAGCGCAAACATTCATAATAATTTCTTCGAGTCCGCGCAAATATTCGTGAGTATCTTCTTTCCAATCGCTCAACTTTATAATTGGGTAACCGACAATTTGTCCCGGACCATGATAAGTTATATCTCCGCCGCGGTCTATTTCATAAACTT
>CAZRMG010000587.1:0-2031 GCA_964601095.1 uncultured Melioribacteraceae bacterium
GAAAATAATTTTATCAGTTTCATTTTTTTCCTCGTTTTCATTTTGATAAATGTTGACAGTAAATCAGAATCTAATTGTAACGCCAATACTCGGCAGTAAAGGCAGCATATTTATTTTTTCTATTTCCTGTGTAATGACACCGTTGTTGTTTTTATCCTTGTAATTTATAAACCAAACGTTTTGCCTGTTGCCGATATTGAATATTTGCAAGTAAGGTGCGAGAGTCCATGAGCCGTAATCTTTTTCCCATGTAACGCTTAAATCCATTCTTATATAATCCGGCAGTTGGAAAGAATTGATTTCGCCGGGGTATAGTTTATAAGCCGGTAAATCGCCGGTAGCCCCGCCGTAGTTATTCCAATCCGGCAGAGTATTAACATAATAAGCTGAAGCGGGTGTTGTAAGCGGCTGACCGCTTGCGTAAACGAAATTGATACCTACAAGCCATTTTGAACCGGATTTAACCGGTGCTTCGTTCCATCTGCCGCTGAATAAATTTCCCATATCGCCGTTTAATACGAGGTTAATTACCGAACCCCTGTCGTGGCGCGGCTTGTATTCCTTGTTTTGATTTATACCGTCGAACTTGTGCTTCGTATTGGAGTATGAATATGAAAGCCAGCCGGTAACGGCGCCTATATCTTTTCTAAGCATTAATTCAAAACCGTACGAATGACCGTCGCCCCGCGTGAAAATATTTTCTGTTGACGTGTAAACAGGGTGGTTTTGTTCATCGTAATAATCTGGCGAGTAAGTTGCATTCATGTTTTCGTTGTATTTATAAATGTCTTTGTAATCTTTATAATATACTTCGGCTTCTAGTTCAATAATATTTCCTATTTGTTTTTGATAACCAAGTATAAAATGTGTTGACTTTGAATCGTTTGTAAATTTATCGGCAGACGACCAGATGCTAGAAATAAACATTCTTGGAATTCTATTCATGTATTGATGATACATTCCCGCCGCGAACTTAAGGTTACTTGTTTCGGTAAGTCTGTACTTGATTGATAGTCTAGGATCAACACTAGTGAATGTTCTGTTTTCCCTGTAATAATTGTAGCGTGCCCCGATTTCTATATCCCAAAGTATTGAAGGTTTCCAGTTTGCGCTAAGATAAGCTGCTGTTGAAACCGGTTTTGCGTTTACATCTGTTAAACCTTCATCCCAATCGAATTTATACCTGAAGTTTAGCCGTTTATGTTCGGCTCCGAGTTTTAATATCAAATTATTCGTAGCATAATATTCTAATGTTCCTTTAACAGCGTAATCCGTAAGAAGGTTTTTTTCATTCATGTTTTGTATTTGATCAAGTTTGAAATTCGATTCGAACTTGCTGCCTGTAACCCAAATACTTGTGAATAGTTTTGAATTAAATATATGCTTCCAGTTAACGCTGCCAGTTGTGTTGCCCCAATCATAAAGGAAACGGAAACTTTCGGGTTCGTCTTTGTCGAATTGGTAATCAAGTTTATCAAGTCCGCCGAAATAACTGAATGTAAGTTTATCTCTATCCCCCAAATCAAAATAACCTTTTACGTTGCCGTCGTAGAAATAATAATTCGGTACTTCGTCAATCCATTTGGAATATGTTTGATCAATATATGTTCTTCTGAAAGAACCCGAGATTGAGCCGATACTACCTATAGGCATTTGCAAAGTTGTTGAACCGGAAAGCAAACTTACATTAACAACTCCTTCGAAATTATTTCTATTGCCGTCGAGGTTTGTAACATTCAGAACAGAGGAAAGCCGTCCGCCGTACTCGGCCCCAAACCCGCCTTTCGATACTTCCACTTTCTTAATAGCGTTTGTATTAAATGTTGAAAAAATTCCGAACGCGTGTTCCGGGTTGTAAACATCTGTTCCGTCAAGTAAAAACAAGTTTTGATCCGGGGTTCCGCCGCGAACATAAAGCGCGGAAGAGAAATCGGAAAGTGCAACAATGCCTGGCATTGTTTGAAGTGCTCGTAATAAATCTGCTTCAACTACCTGCGGAATCTGGTTCACCTGTTTGGAACTCAATTCCAT
>CAZRMG010000588.1:0-1671 GCA_964601095.1 uncultured Melioribacteraceae bacterium
TCACGGAATGGTTGATGAGCCTTGATTTTATTCTCAGTCGGATAAACATCTGTGGGTTTATCACCGGTAAGCTCACGATGCGCTCGTAAAATTACTTCCTGTAATGAAGATTGGCTTTCAATCCCCGCGTGTTCAGAAATGAATTTGTAACGCAAATCTGCGTCCATCTCCCAAAACCAGTCGGAAGCAACCTCGGCAAAATCTCGGAAACGTTGTTGAGAATATACCATCTTTTCATGAATAGATTGACGGCGGAATTCCATTTCAACCCAACGACCGATAAGACGGAATATCTCTTCATTGGCACGGAAATTATCGTATTCTTTATCATTGGCGACAAATAAATGTCCGGCATAACGCCCGCGCATATCGGATAAAGCAAGACCGTTATAGGATATTACATTTTGACCGGAAAAAATCGGAGAATGAATAGTTTCGGCATTTTCCGCCTTACACGAATATAAATCACCGCTGTCATAAACACACTGACAAACAGATTGGCTAATATCATAATTGAATGTTGTTTTCAGCTCGTTTGTATCCCAAAAAGCGACAAGCTCGCCGATATTTCCGCTATTAAGACGAACAACACCCGCCCAACGACATCCCAAAGCTTGTGCCGCCGCTTTGGCCGCGCGTTCCTGAACCGACCAATTACTGGCATCATCACCCAAAAGAGAACTTAACGCAGATTCCCTGTTCTTGATATTTGTTATATCTGTCCATGCCAATACAGTACAATCATGCGCCGCGGGTTGTTCGGAAATTTCAATCCAGTGACCATTGGTAAGTTGAACTTCGCGAATACCATACCCCTTACGGTGTAACTCCATTCTTTTTTCAATGAACTCGGAAACGGTTTCGCCGGATTTTAATTTTTGAAGTCCCCGTTCCGCATAGGCGGTAACTATTTCTTGGAGTGTTACCCCCGGAACCATAACATCTTGCATTTCAACAAATGATTCTTGATATTTATTGTTTAAAAAAACCAAACAATCTTTTTGATCAAACAAAGCAACCCCATGTGGCACAGATTCTAAAGTATCCGCCAACCGTTGCTCAATCAAGCTCATACCATCACTGATAACTTCCTTGGAAGTAACATCTCGCGCGCAGCCCCGATGTCCAACAACCATGCCATTCTTATCAATAATGGGATGCGTCGTAAAACACATCATCGCTTCACAACCATCTTTGCGAAAATAAGGAAAACTAAAATCCGTTACACTTTTGCCCGAACGCAAATTTTGTTCAAATTCCAGCCACTGCGGTGTACGAACATCACAATTCAACCCGTGACCAATTTTTTTACCGATATAATATTCAGGAGGACGGCCAATCATTTCTTCAGTTTGAGATGAAACATACGTAACAACAAGATGCTGATCTGTTTCCCAGAAGCAATCGCGTGATAAATCTAAAAACTCTTTTTTATGATCCGCTCCAACGCGTGTTAGCATCATCTTATTACCGCCGCTTGCGGCACCCCTTACTCACATTTTTTATAATATTATCAATTATTTTCACCGGTTTACAGCCGATTCTTACATTACATTCTGTATAAATACCATAAAAATGGTAAATAAATACATAAATTATGAAAATTTATACCTTTAAATTATTGAAAAGCGACTTCGTGGAAACTGCGTAATTTTCGGGAATGAAGCCGCG
>CAZRMG010000588.1:1689-2031 GCA_964601095.1 uncultured Melioribacteraceae bacterium
AAGTTCTTCCATGGCAGATATACCAATTTTAAGGTGTTGCTCAACCCGATTCCGGTAAAAATCATCTGCCATACCCGGCAATTTCAATTGACCGTGCAGTGGTTTGTCTGAAACACATAACAAAGTGCCATAAGGAACGCGGAAACGAAAGCCATTTGCGGCAACCGTTGCGGATTCCATATCAAGTGCCACAGCCCTACTTTGGCTTAGACTACGAATGATATACTTTTGATCCTTAAATTCCCAATTTCTATCATCAATAGTGGCAACCGTGCCGGTACGCATAATTATTTTAATCTCGTCATCCGATAAACCGCTGACGGCTTTCACGCTATTTTGTAA
>CAZRMG010000589.1:0-2024 GCA_964601095.1 uncultured Melioribacteraceae bacterium
CGTTAGGAATTTTTCCAAGTTTGCCTTTAAACAAACTTCCGACAACGAACAATGATCATGCAAAATTCAATGGGAATGACGAGGGTGTTTTGTTGAACACAAATCCTTTGGAAGGCACAGATGAATTCACAATCGAAGTATTTTTTAAACCGGATTCGTCAACAAATCCCGCGAATAAAGAACAAAGATTTATACACATTCGAAACGGAGAGGACGACAACAGACGAATACTACTTGAAATCAGATTGTTTGCAAACCAAACATGGGCTTTTGATACTTTTATAAAATCCGAAAATTCGAAATGCACTTTAATTGATACTTCCAAAACTCATCCCGCCGGTAAATGGTATCACGTTGCATTGGTTTATGAAAAAGGTGTAATGAGTCATTTTGTAAACGGTATTAAAGAAACATATGGAAAAGTTGAATATAAAAAAATTGAGTACGGAAAAATATCAATCGGTGCGCGGCAGGACCCGCGTAATTGGTTTAAAGGAGCAATCAAACAAATACGTTTTACGAAATTTGCTCTTTCCCCTGGTGAGTTTTTAATGCAATAAATAAAAGCAGAGGGCAAAGAGCATAGTGTTAAATAAGCTTTTCTAGAATCTCCGCGGCATCGCAAACTGCTTTATTACAAACTTTTTCAGAAAGCTTTTCATCTTTCATTTTTTTACGGCCTTCTTCTGTACTTAAATCAGCATCGAGAAGTTCTTTGCATTTTATCGAATTGTTCTTTGCTTTAAATTCATTAATAAACTTATTAGAAATTGCATAAACATTTGCTTTAGCTTCTGCAGGATCTATATCGGAATTCCAATGTTTAAGTCCGATAGACATCAATGCGCCGGAAACAGCACCGCATGTTTCGCCATTGCGGGCAATACCGCCGCCGAATGCACTTGCAATTCTATTGGCGGTTTTTAAATCCACTCCTAAATCTTCTGCAAACGCAGAAAGAACAGCTTGTGAACAGTTTAATGTTTCGTTAAAATTTTTTAAAGCCATTTCGGATTTGTTCACGTTTTTTTCCACTATTGTTCAATTATGTTTTTAAGTTCTTTAACAAATTTTGGATGCAATTCCTTCCCGGAATGAAAAGGTAATACAAATCTTAAATTTCCCTTTTTATAAATCCTATGACTTCCTTTTTGACGAGCAAGAATAAAACCGGATTTAAATAGTAATTTTTCCGCATCTTTAGCCTTCATAATATTTAGACAGTTTTATAAGGAGGGATATTCAATGGTGCAATAAAAAACAATTTATTCTCAAAAGTTTTCTTTTCTTCATCATTAAGACTATCAAGGTAAAGCTCAGCTGCTTCTTGAATATTTTGAAGAGTTTCTTCAAATGTATCGCCCTGACTAAAACATCCTTTCAACTCAGGTACCGAAGCGAAATAACCATTCTCATCTTTTTCTATTATTGCGTTAAGTCTCATTTCACACCTGTTATTTTTTTACAAAAAGAACTAACTGAAAATACAAACATTATTACATTTTATTTTTCGTATTTCTCAACATATTTTTCATTGAATTTAGCAATTGCCTTGTAAGC
The DNA here is from genome assembly GCA_964601095.1 of uncultured Melioribacteraceae bacterium. Taxonomy (GTDB): domain Bacteria; phylum Bacteroidota; class Ignavibacteria; order Ignavibacteriales; family Melioribacteraceae; genus JAEWUC01. The sequence continues at coordinate 1,561 of CAZRMG010000589.1, forward strand.
TTTCTCTAGAATATTTTCGGGCGGAAGAAAAACAATTCTAAAATGGCTGGTGCCGGGCACTTGTCCAAATCCGCTGCCGGGTACAACAACAACTCCGGTTTCTTTGATAAGTTCGCTAACCCAGTGCGCATCGTTTTTAATGTTACGCAATTTCGGGAAAGCATAAAAAGCGCCTTCCGGTTCAACGCATGAAATTCCCGGGACGGCATTCATCATTTGTACGGTAATATTTCTTCTGCTTGTTAATTTTTTCATAGCTAATTCAAGATGAGATTGATCGCCCAACAATGACGGTGCAATTCCGTATTGCTCGGGATGATTTGCAGATAATCTTGCGCGCAGTAATTTGTTTATCGCTTCAACATAATCTTTCAAAATATTTTTATTTCCGCTAACAATTCCCCATCCAATTCTGAAACCCGGCACCATATAATTTTTCGATAGTCCGCCGAAAGTTACCATCG
>CAZRMG010000590.1:0-2018 GCA_964601095.1 uncultured Melioribacteraceae bacterium
TCTAAAATCAGTAACCATATCCGATCTTACAATATCAAGGTCATTGTTTAATCCCTGTACTTTTGTAGCAATGTTTTGAGCAGCATTTATAACGCTGTTTCTTAACGGTATCGAATTCGGGGTTGCAGAAAGTTCATGCCACGAATTAAAAAATTTATCAAGAACGCCTGATAAACCAAGTTCGCCCGGTTCTGCAAATACTTGTTCAACTTGTGAAAGAATAGTGGACTGTTTTTCCTGATCGGTATATTTTTGATTGTAATTAATTATTTGTCTATCGAGAAGCATATCTCGTGCACGGGATATTTGCGAAATCTTAACCCCGGTTCCCCACATAAAACCATTTACTTTTTCCGGAGTATCGCTGGATAATTCTACGCGTTGGCGCGAATAATCCGGATTAGAAGCATTGGATATATTATGCGATGTTAAATCCAAAGCACGCTGGTAAATAGCCAAACTTCTTCGCGATATGTCAAATACTCTGCTTATAGACATTATACTTTTCTATCCAAAATTGCTTTGTGTTTGTTTGCAAAGAGTTCGTTAATTAATGAACGGTTGAATGAACGAGCTTGTTCGGTTAAATACCTGTTTTGTAAATTCAACAAGTTGACATTTCCAAGCAGAACACCAAGCGTATTGTTTCTTTGCAAAAGTTCTTCGTAAAGATCGTTTTCAATTTTACCGTAAGCCGCAGTTAGAAAATCACCGAACTTATTACTGTTTATATTAAGAGATAATTCTTTCGATACGGCATCCAAAACATTAACTCTTTTTTTATGTATTGTTTGAAGTTCCGCAATAAATCTTTCTTCGTCTTTAACGGCGGACTCGATTCGTTCAAAGCTGTTTTCAATAAGAGCCCTTTGTTTTTTGAATGCAGCTTCCCTCAATTGATCTAAAACTGAGAGCAGTTCATCCATTATTTCCAATAATTCATTCTTTTTCATTTTTTTAACCGTTGAAATAATTTAAATAACCTTTTATTCGGGTAATGTAATTTTTTGTTTCTTCAAAAGGCGGCACTCCGTTGTGTTTATTAACTGCGCCGGGTCCCGCGTTATAAGCCGCCAATGAAAGCTCTAAATCCCCATCATATTGTCGAAGCATTTTGGATAAATATTTAGCCCCGCCCATTATATTTTGTTGGGGATCAAACGAGTTTTCAACTCCTAATTCACTTGCCGTGGAATCCATTAATTGCATTAAACCTTTGGCGCCTGCCGATGAAACTGCTTTTGAATTTGCTGCCGATTCGGCAAGTATTACCGATTTAAGAATTTTTTCATCAACACCAAATTCGTTTGACGCTTTGTTTATAATACTATCGAAATAATCCAAACGTTTTAGCGATTCATAAGACGGTTTAATATTAATTGTTTTTTCTGTATCAATTTTATAATCAATCTTTTCAGGTGTTATGGTTTTTGATTTATCCAATGAATTTAAACTTTCATAAAAAATTGCAGGGTCTAATTCTTCGTTTGTCATTTTCTGATAAAGCATCTGCGCGATTCCAACGCCTTTGCCTTTTGTCATTTGTTTTGCAAGTTCTGTTTCAAATACAGTGTCGAGTACATCGCCGCCGTAACTTTCATCGCCGAACATTCCCTCGGTTGTTTGTGTCATACTTTTAATCATCATGCCCGTCATAAGCGATTCAAAATCCTTAGCGGTTTTGGCAATTTTTAATTTCTGCTCAGGCGATAAATTTCTTTTTATCGAGGTAGTAGAAATATGCTTTTCCGGGTTCGTTATTTTAAGTGTTACTTCGCTCATGTTGATCACATAATAATTAATTCGGCCATTAATGCGCCGGCTTCTTTTAATGCCTGGAATATTGCGATGATATCTTTCGGCGCAACTTTTAATGAATTTAACGCTGCTGCTACTTCTTGAACATTTGAGGCCTTTTCAATAGCAATAGTTTTTGTGGAATCTTGTTGTGCATATGGAATTAAGTTATTAAATATTTCCGTAGTGCCTCTTGAAAAAGCACCCGGTTGAGATATAAT
>CAZRMG010000591.1:0-2017 GCA_964601095.1 uncultured Melioribacteraceae bacterium
GATAAGCTTGCCGGGGAGAATAAGTAATATGAAAAAGCAAACAAGAAGACAATTTATAAAATCAATTGGAATCAGCGGCGGCGGATTATTACTTGCAGCATACGTTCCAATTACAAATGTTATTGCAAAACCCGGCGAAGATGAAAAAGTTTTTTCGCCAAGCGTTTATCTAAAAATCGACAAGCAAGGAATTATTACAATTACCGTTCACCGTTCCGAGATGGGACAGGGCGTTCGCACATCATTACCAATGCTTGTTGCCGAAGAGCTTGAGGTGGAGTGGAATAATATAAAAGTTGAACAAGCAGATGGTCATCCTAAATACGGAGATCAAACAACGGGCGGCAGCCAAAGTATTAGAAGAACTTATGAACCGTTCCGGCTTGCCGGCGCAACTGCGCGTGAAATGCTTATTACGGCAGCTGCGGCTAAATGGGGCGTTCATACTTCGCAATGCTATGCCGAAAAAGGTTTTGTTATAAACAAAGCTAACAACAAAAAATATAGTTATGGCGAACTTGTTGATGATGCGGCAAAACTTACTGTACCGCAGAATGTTAAGTTGAAAGACCCGAAAGAATACAAAATAATCGGAAAACGAATTCACAGAACAGACACGCCGAATAAAATTTACGGCAAAGCAAAGTTCGGAATAGACATGGTTATTCCCGGCATGGTTTATTCCGCAGTTAAGCATTGCCCCTCTTTCGGCGGCACTGTAAAAAATTTTGATGATTCCGATGCACGCAAAATTAACGGCGTTATTGATGTTTTAAAAATTTCAAGCGGAATAGCAGTCCTTGCCACTTCAACATGGAATGCATTTAAAGCAAAAGATTTGATAAAGGTTGAATGGGATCTCGAACCAAATGCAAATGTAGATACCGAATCAATCCGTAAACAACACTACGAACATTTAAGCAAACCCGGTTCGGATATACAAGTCATTGGAAATATTTCAGAAAAAATCGAAGGAGATCTTTCTCTCGAAGCTGTTTATGAAGTTCCTTTCCTTGCACATGCACCAATGGAACCGATGAATTGTATTGCCGATGTAAAAAACGACAAGGCGGAATTGTGGGCGCCGTCGCAAAGTCCTCAATCTTTAAGAACCGACGTTGCAAAATCACTCGGCTTTAAAGAAGATGATGTAATCGTTCATGTTACTTTAATGGGCGGGGCTTTCGGAAGAAGACTTGTTAGTGATTGGGCTGTTGAAGCTGCAGAAATTTCAAAAGCAACATGCAAAATTATTAAACTTACATGGACGCGCGAAGACGATATGAAACGCAGTGTTTACCGTCCTGCAAGCACTCATAAACTTATTGGTTCAATCAGTGCAGAAGGGTTGCCATTAAAACTTTCCCATCATGTAATAGCAGAATCAATTATTGCTCAGCGTTATTATAGAGAACTTCCGGTTGATCGATGGGACTTGGGCGAAGGGACAACAAAGCTTGAATATAAAATACCGAACATAAGAATCGCGGGAACAATTGTACCAACACATATTCCCGTATCGTGGTACAGGTCAGTTTATCATACGCAAAACCCGTTTGCAGTTGAATGCTTTTTAGACGAGATGGTAGTTGCCGCGAAAAAGGATCCGTACGAATTTAAAAAGGATTTGCTTACAGAGGATTCGCGTTTGCGTGCCGTTCTTGTAGAAGCTGCCGATAAATCCGGGTGGTATAACAAACTTACAGACGGTAAAGGCAGAGGTATTGCATGCGCTTCATGCTATGAAAGTTATATTGCCTGCGTTGCCGAAGTGACAGTTAAAAACAATAATGTAAAAGTTGATAAAATTGTTTGGGCTATTGATTGCGGGATTGTAATAAATCCCGATTCCGTTGAAGCACAATTAGAAGGAGTTTCCGGCTTCGGACTTTCTGCTGTTTTAAAAAGCGAGATCAATATTCGTAACGGTGGAGTAATAGAAAGCAATTACGACGATTATCAAATTATAACTTTAGATGAAATGCCCAAAGTTGAAGTGCATATTATGAAAAACGAA
>CAZRMG010000592.1:0-2003 GCA_964601095.1 uncultured Melioribacteraceae bacterium
AAACCGGCAGGAACCGGTAAACCGATGTTTACCATCTCGGCAAGGTTTGCACCTTTACCACCGAGAAGTTCTTTCATGTTTGCTTGTCCTTCGGCTTTCTTTCCGCCGAAGAAATAGACATATTTTGCTGCTTTTGCCATTGAAATTACCTCCAATTATTGGTTATCGTTTTCAAATGATTGTATTTAGAATCAGTTCTTCGAACTTATCCTGTTCGTCTAACTTGAGTTCTATCTTTAAATAATAGAGATCGATGTCGTCGAACTCTTTGGAAAACTTATTAAGTTTAACTGCATCTTTTTGTGTAGTTAAAACCGAATAAGAGTTTGTATCATAAAACTTTTTGCGAATTCCCTGAACTTCCTGAAGAGTATAATTTTTATGATCAGGATATAAAAGCTTGTTCTTAATATCTATGTTGTTTATTTCCAAGCCGTTTAGGAACGAATGCGGTCGTGCAACACCGCATACAACCAGACTTTTTTGCCCGCGGAATTCTTTAACGTCAAAAAAATTATGGTTTTTAACATCAAAAAAACCCTTTGCAGAATAATAACTGTGAAATATTTTATTACCTTCAAAATATTTCACAAGTTTTTCGGGAATATCTTTTTTCTCGGCAAATTTTCTATTAATAATTACAGCATCTGCTCTTTGAATAGTATCAAAATTTTCCCGCAGGAAACCGAGCGGAAGCAGCTTTTGATCTATCTGTCCTACTTTTAGAAGAAAACGCTGATCGAAAATTATAATATTGAGGTCGCGGTGAATCCACCTGTGCTGGAAAGCGTCGTCTAAAATTATAATATCAACGCCTGAATCTTTGATGAATTTTTCAGCGCCTTCAACGCGGCTTTCACAAACCGCAGTTGGAATCTTTAATTCTTCCGATAAGAAATAAATTTCATCACCGCATTCGTCAACTGTTGTTCTAATCTTTGTTCCGTCGGATACATATAAATAACCGTGAGAATTTCTTCCATAACCCCTGCTTAAAACGCCTGCTTTTTTGCCATTTCTTTTCAATAATTCTGAAATCATCATTACTGCAGGTGTTTTGCCTGAACCGCCGACGGTAATATTGCCGACAGAAATTACTTTTGCATCAGTCTTGGTAATTTTGAAAAATCCTTTATCAAACATAAGATTACGGATTTTTATAATTGCCGAGTAAACGACAACAAGCGGAGAAAACAATATGCGTAAAAATTCTAACAAAGTTTTAAAGCTTCCTTCTGTAATTTATTTAGTTCTGTTTCGCACTTCTCAATCATTGCAGATGTTTCATCATAACTTAGTCCTTCGTCAATCAACATCGGTTCCGAGTATATCGCGGTGATGCTCGTGAACGGTTTTGGAATTTCAAAATGATCCCAGCTTTTAAGAACGAACTTATTCCTAATTCCAATACCGAGAAGCAGCAAATTAATTTTTGATTTCTTTGCTGTTACAACCGCACCTGCTTTCATTTTGTGAATTGGGCCGGTCGGTCCGTCGGGTGTTATTGTTAAAGAAAAATTTTGTTTTGTAAGATCGAGCATCATGTTCAACGCTTCTTTACCGCCTATGTGGCTTGAACCGCGCACAACTTTGTATTTCCACTTAGCGAGAACATGCGCGAGAACGTCTCCGTCCTTGCTTTTGCTTACAAGAGCCGCACAATTCATATCACGATGCAAGAACCACCCAAGCATCATTGAACCGTGCCAAAAAGCCACAACAAAATTTTTATTTTCTTTAACCAGTTTTTCAACAGCATCACTGTTGTAAATCCTGATTCGTACACTTTTTAAAAGAACACTAATTAAAAAACCTGCCAGTCGTATTCCGAGAAATCTTAAAATATGTTTTTGCTTTTCGCTAAGCTTCATTCATCCTTCTAAATACTATTTCAGCTGCTTTTTGGGAAGCGCCAACACCGCCGAGTTTTTCTTTTATTTGTAAAAGCTTTTGTTTTACGGAATCATACTTCTTCTCATCAATTAAATACGAAGCGCACTTCG
>CAZRMG010000593.1:0-1997 GCA_964601095.1 uncultured Melioribacteraceae bacterium
TCTTTTTGATTTTCGGTTAATTCTTCTTCACTTAAAATTAGGAATGATATTTTATCGTCCGGTTCGGATGATTTGATTTGAATTTTTAGCGGAACGTCCGCCTTCTTTGCAAACTCCTTCGAATTAATCGTAGTAGTTGAACAACTTGCAAATAAAAAAATAGCAAATACTAACATGAAATTATTGATAAATAACTTCATTCACCCTCCGAAATGTATTTTACTTTTTAGCCCTAATTACCTGTGCCGTGAGAATGGATTCGCCAATATAATTTTTAATAATCGATTTTTATATTTGGCATAACATTTATTACATAAAAATGCTTGAATAAACATAGCAAAATGTTTTTAAATTCAATATAAAGATATTTGGATGTTGCGCGTTATCAAACTTCAGAAAACTTATGCCCGCTTAAGTATTATAATTAAAGCTCCTGTTAAAACGGAGCTTCAATTTTAGTTTATTTTTTCGGTGAGAATTTCACAACATTATTAACAATTGGTTTAATTGTTCGCAAGTATTCATACATTGCGCCAATATCCTCATGTGTCATGCCTGCATACATTGTCCACGGCATTGCAGTGTTGAAATCATTCATGCCGACAGTTGGAATATGATTGCTGTCGGGATCCATAATTTTAAAACGAAGAATAAACTGTTCTTTTGTCCACCCGCCAATTCCTGTTGATATATCAGGAGTTATATTTGAAGATCTTACAATTCCACCGGGGAAATTGAATTCAAATCCGCCCGCGAATGCTTTTTCCATTTTGAACTCGCCTTTTACCTGTTCCGTATGACAATCAAAACAGCCCGCAACGGTGACAAGATATTTTCCATAATCAACCGGATTTTTTCTATCCGGTTCCGGCGAAGGATTATATGACTCTGGAGGAATTGTTTTAACAATAAAGTTTAACGGAAAATTAAGTGATCTCTCGGGAATTTCATTTTCTATTGACTGAAGTGAACGGACATATGCTACAATCGAATACAAATCTTCTTTCGTTAATTTATTATAACCCATATACGGCATAATTGGAAACAGTGCGGTTCCGTCTTTCGAAACACCGTTTGTAATTGCGCGAATTAATTCTCCATCTGTCCAGTTGCCGATTGCCGCGGGAGTAATGTTTTTGGGATATAATATTCCCGGCACGCCGGCATTTTGTTCGTTGAACTCATCGCCGCCCATACCGAGAGTTCCGGGTTTTAACGGCCCGGTAAATTTTGACCAGTCGCGTGTTGAATGACAATCCATACAAACAGCAACATGATGTGCTAAATATTTTCCGCGTTCTAATCGCGCAGGAGTAATTACAACTTTTTCGTTTGAAGGAGAATCAACCTTGGGATACGAAGAATTGAAATACACAATAAAACCAACCATTATTACTGCAAGCCCCCCGGCTATATATATAAATACTTTTAAGAACTTATTCATAAACCCTATAATCCTTTCTTTTAATGAGGTATTTTAAAAATTACTCAATATCAGACGCGATGTCTATAATATGTTGTTGTGTTTCGACGCAGAAATTAAATGAAAGGTTGCATGTACAGATAAGTTTTTTTTGCCGGTGGATGGAAAAAGAATTTAGAATATTTCAAATAGTTTCAAAGCGACTATAAATATTGATATAATTAAAACGGCTTTAATAAATTTATCGCCTTTGCGTACGGATATTTTTGTGGCCCACCACCCGCCGAATGTATTTCCGAGAGCAAGACTAATCCCCCAATACCAATCAACTTTCCCGAAGAAAATAAAAACAAGAAGCGCCGGCAAAGTTAAAACGCATACAACAAAAACTTTGTGCATGTTCACAAACAACAAATTAAAATTCATCAGCTTTTGCAAAGCAGCCATCAATAAAAAACCTATTCCTATTTGAATAATTCCCCCGTAAAAACCGATGAACAAAAATGACAATATTACCGGGAGCGAAAGTTTTTTATTTTCCGAATTATCATCAAAATTATTTTTCGAATTAGGT
>CAZRMG010000594.1:0-1989 GCA_964601095.1 uncultured Melioribacteraceae bacterium
TTTCTCAATATTTTCATACGCGCTGTTTAATCCGCCGGCAAATAAAATCGCATCGCTCAGTTTATCTCCGTTTACAAATTGAAATTTTGTTGATTTGTTTACTGCGCCGCTTATATCTATAATATTTTTTTCAACATCGTATGCGGGAAAAATAATAACATCATCACTTCGTAAATAAGGGTTGTGTTCGAAATTTCCGGTAAGCCGAAATTTCAACAAATCAATTTTTATTTCTTCGCCTGTAATTCTTTTTAAAATGATATCACGTAAAGCATATCGTTCGATTTCATTTTGCACTTGTTTGATTGTTTCTAATTGAGTCAAATTCCCCAATGAATTCAACTTAGCTTGTGTATAAATTGTGGTTATAAAATGATCAAGTCTTTGGAATTTGCTCGCTGAAAATGAACCAGTAACAATAAAGTCACCGCCAATTGTCACCATGATTGGTTGAGTGAGCATCGGATTCTGTATTTGTTTACTGCCTTGAAGTTCATTGTCCTGAGCAAAAAGAACTGTTGAACAAATTAATGAAATTACAATAAGAAATGTTTTTTTCATAAGCTTTTAGATTTTTATCGTTCTTTGTATTGTAGTTCGTAATATTTTTGATACTCGCCGGAAATAATTCTTTCCCACCAATTTTTGTTTGAAAGATACCAGTCTATTGTTCTTGCCATAGCATCTTCGAATTCAAAACTTGGCTTCCACCCGAGCTCATTTTGAATTTTGGATGAATCGATTGCGTAACGCCTGTCGTGCCCCGGTCTGTCTTTTACATATTCGATAAGTTCTTCACCTTTACCGAGTTTGCTCAAAATCAACTTTACAATTTCTATGTTTTTCATTTCGCGGCTTGCACCGATGTTGTAAACTTCGCCGGGTTTCCCGTTTTCAAAAACTAGTTCGGCGGCTTTATTGTGATCAATCACGTAAATCCAATCGCGCACATTCAGTCCGTCGCCGTAAACAGGAAGTTTTTTATTATTGAGTACATTTATAATCATCAAAGGAATTAATTTTTCCGGGAATTGAAGAGGGCCATAATTGTTCGAACATCTTGTAATTACAACAGGCATTCCGTATGTATGATAAAAAGCCAACGCCATCATATCGGCAGCGGCTTTGCTTGATGAATAAGGACTGTTTGGCGAAAGCGGAGTTTGTTCCGTGAACAATCCTTCAGCGCCTAAACTTCCGTAAACTTCGTCTGTTGATATCTGCAGAAATTTTTGAACACTATGCCTGCGTGCTGCTTCGAGCAGAACATTTGTACCGATCACGTTTGTTGTGTAAAAAATCTGCGATCCGAGAATGCTTCTGTCAACATGCGATTCGGCAGCAAAATTTATTACATATTTTATAGAATATTTTGTGAAGAGATAATCGACAAGTTCGGAGTTTGTAATATCACCCTTAACAAAGTGATAATTTTTTTTGCCTTCGCTCGGTTTTAGATTTTCAAGATTACCTGCGTATGTTAACTTATCAAGATTGATGACATTCCAATCATCTCTCTTTGATAGAATGTGGTTTATAAAATTACTGCCGATAAACCCGGCACCGCCGGTTACAAGTATGTTTTTAGTTGTCGTCAAAATGCAAAGAACCCGAAATATATTCCCGTTTGAATGAAGAAATTGTTTTCTGTTAATGATTCCGGAACTCCGGAAATATCTCTATCATTATTTACTTTCCACTTATCGTTGAAATTCATTACGTACCCGCAGCCAGCTCTTAAAGCAATAAATCTGCTGATCGGCACATCTATATTTAAGGTAGGTGCAATAGTAAAAAACGTGTTTGTAATTTTTGTGTATCCGCCCGGCGCACCCATCAATGAACTATATGGAGGTTGCGGTGAAGAATTTTCCCACGTATAGTCTCCCCAGTTTTCATATTCTTCAATACTTTGAGAACCGACACCGATTATCGAGCCGACAGAAACGGCAACACGATTTATAAATGGTAATGTATATTCAACAGTGA
>CAZRMG010000595.1:0-1979 GCA_964601095.1 uncultured Melioribacteraceae bacterium
GAAGCAGATAAAAATAAATCAGGCAGGTGGACGCGATTCCTTCCGCTTGCGAATACATCGCTTTACATTCCCGAAGAGGGGGAGTAAAAGTATAACAAGACAAATCAAGAGGAACACTTATGAAAAAAAGCAAACCCATTACCGCAGTATTTTTTTTCCTCTTTACACTAATTTTATCCGCACAAGACATTAATCAATTACTTGACGATTCAGAGAAATATTACAAAGAATTCAACAACGAAAAACAACTTGAATTATTACAGAAAGCCGAAAAAATTGATCCCAATAATTGGGAAGTTGTCTGGCGGCTTTCACGTGTTTATGTTGACCTTGGAGAAAAAATGCCGAGCAGCACAAGCGCCCAGGAAGATGCACAAATTGCAACATATCAAACCGCGCTTGAATATGCTGAGAAAGCCGTAAAACTTGGATCGGATAAATCCATTTCCTATTTACGCCGCGCAATCGCGAATGGAAGAATAGCCCTGTTTAAAGGAATTTTTTCTGTTGCAGGTGTTGTAAATTCTGTCCGCACCGATGTTGAAAAAGCAATACAACTTAACAATGGCGGAAATATTGCTCAGGGTATTTCTCATTATGTTTTAGGAAGAACTCACGCAAAAACTAGTGAAAAATGGAAACCTGCAAGGTCGGTTTTAGGTTTGGGTTGGGCTGATAATGAAATTGCAATTGCAGAATATAAAAAAGCAATCCAGCTTCATCCAACTTATATAATGTTTTATGTTGATTATGCAATTTCCTTAATCCGTGAAGATGAATATGAAACAGCCAGAACTATGTTAAACAAAGCACTAACTTCTCCAAAACAACACCAAGATGATGACAAAAGAATAGCTGAAGCGAAAAAATTATTGAACGACATAAAAGACGAATGAAACCTTTCCTACCCTTCCCTTTCTAAGAGGGAAGGGTTTTCTAATTGACAATGAATTTTAAAAAAGAATTTGTAAATAAATTAGAAGCTGCAAAGAAAATTGTTTTCTTTACAGGTGCAGGTATTTCTGCCGAAAGCGGGATTGCAACTTTCCGTGGCGCGGACGGTATCTGGAATAAAATGAAACCGGAAGAACTAGCCAGCTTCGATGCTTTCATGCGCAACCCGGATTTAGTTTGGGAATGGTATCAACACCGGAGAGATATTATAAACAATGTTGAGCCGAACGCCGGTCACACGGCAATAGCAGAATTAGAAAAATTTTACGAGGTTACAGTTGTAACACAGAACATCGACAATCTTCACCGCCGCGCTGGTTCTACAAAGATTTTTGAGCTTCATGGAAATATTGAAAGAAATTTCTGCAGCAATTGCAAAAAGTTTTATGAAATTACAGATTTAGAAAAATTGAGCTCTGTTCCAAAATGTAAAAATTGCGGAGGTTTAATTCGTCCTGATGTTGTTTGGTTTGGCGAGATGCTACCGCAGGATCAATTTACCGGGGGCGAGACTGCCGCCGAGTGGAGTGATCTTTGTTTTGTGGTTGGTACAAGCGCCGTTGTTTACCCGGCAGCTTACATTCCTATGAGTGCAAAACAAGCAGGATCTTATCTTGTTGAAATTAATATTGAACCGACTGAAATGACACAATATGCCGACTATTCAATTTTCGGGAAGGCAGGCGAGATATTGCCGGAAATAATTAAACTTGTAAAAAAATAAATGTTTTGTTACATCACTCATCAATCCATTTCTTTGCTAAATCCGAATCATGAAATGCTTTTACAGAAACACCGCGGTTAACTGAAACCGTTTCCCAGAATTCAATAACATCCTTAAACTTTACATCTGCAATAATTGCTATTCGGGCGTCAAAAGGAACGCTTTCGGCTAAAAACTCGGCAAGCTTATATGTTTCAACCATAGTCAACCTATACTCAAGATTTCTTTCGTCGCAAATAACTTTACGACAATTATATTCTTTTGCTTTATCCATTACGGATTTGCTGTAACTTATTGCGTC
>CAZRMG010000596.1:0-1976 GCA_964601095.1 uncultured Melioribacteraceae bacterium
TTCGCCGAAAACCGGAAGCGCCAAAACTATTGGTCCGCACATCCCGATACAATGAAGACTGCCGAGTAGTCCAACAACAAAACCTGTCCATATTTCCATTTAGTTCACCATAATAAGTTTTTCGTTATAGTAAGAATTGTTTTTTACAATCCAATCTACTTTTATTTTCCAAAGACCTTTTTCAATTTCGAGCACGGAAAAATTTTGCTGCATAGATGAATCGGGTTTAATTTCTTTTGTAAAATCTTTTTTATCATCCGAAGGGCGGAAGAAAAAAATAGTACCGCCGATTTCTTTTTCGGAGAATAATTTTGGGAAGGAAAAAATAATTTTCTCTCCAACCTGTTCAATTAAAAGCTGTTCGGGTAATTCGCTTGTTCTTTTAATTTTATCGATTTGAGTTTGGTAATTAATTCCCTTTGCGTAATAGTCCTCTGTTTCAAGAGTAACATCCTGGTTCATAAAAATATATACCATTATCAAAACGCCGATCATAAACAAAATATAAACAGCGGCAATTCCGCCGCCCCAGTTTAGTTTCATCAATTCACCTTTCCAAGAAATGCTGTTTGAATAACATCCAATACTTTGCCGTTGGATTTAACGGCAATACTAAGATTTGTTTTTAACCGTTTAATTTCTTCTTTAGGAATTATAACAAGAAATTTTGCTTCAGTTACGCCTTGCGGTTCAACGTTAAGGTCGCTGCCGATAATTTTTATTTCGCCGTTGATGTCTTGAAGTTCGAGCGCAGCCGGTAGTTTATCGAAAGTTTTATTAACAATTTTAAGATCATAAATATTACTGATTTTATTTCCCGGCTGTTCCTGCGATATTAATCCGGGAGTTCTTAAAATACTCAACTCAACTTCCGAACGGTTTAAAAGCAAAATTGTGATTAATGAAATAAGCAATATCAGCACAAAAGTATAACCTATTGCGCGGGGAGAAAATAATGATTGTTTCCCTGTTTCAATCCCGTTCTTAGAAGCGTAACGTATTAATCCTCTCGGCTTTTTTATTTTATCCATAACCGAATCGCATGCATCAATACACGCTGTACAATTTACGCATTCAAGTTGTGTTCCGTTTTTAATATCGATCCCGGTGGGGCAAACGTCAACGCATATGCGGCAATCTATGCAGTCGCCGAGTTTTCTTTCTTCATCTTTTTTTATTTTACCGCGCGGTTCTCCCCGCTTATAATCGTAATGAATTACAACTGAATTTTGATCCAACATTACACCTTGCAGTCTGCCGTAAGGACAAACCAAAACGCATGCCTGTTCTCGGAAATATGAAAACACGAAATAGAATATGCCGGAAAAAATCATGAGCACAATGAATAATGTTACATGTTTAAAAGGAGTATCGATTATGTATTGATAGAGTTTGTCAACACCGATTATGTACGATAAAAAAGTATTGGCTATTAAAAAGGAGATTGAGAAAAAGATAAATTGTTTCGAAAATTTTTTTATGAATTTTTTCCCATTCATTGGTTCGGACTTAAGAGCACGCTGTTTGTTGGCATCGCCTTCTATCCAATATTCTATTTTCCTGAAAACCATTTCCATAAAAATAGTTTGGGGACAAATCCACCCGCAGAACAATCTGCCGTAAACTACCGTGAATAAAAATACTGAAACTATCACTGCAATCATTGATAAAGCAAATAAATGTAAATCGTGTGGACCGAACGGAATGCCGAATAAAATAAATTTTCTTTCGAGCACATTTAAGATTATAAACGGATGTCCGTCAATTTTAATAAAGGGAGCGCCGAACAAAAATACAAGAAGGAAAATGCTTACAATTGTTCTTGCGTTGTAGAATCTTCCCGACGGCTTTTTAGGATAAATCCATTTGCGTTTGCCTTCGCCGGTTATCGTTGCAATTGAATCGCGGAATTCTTCTTCACCGGATGAAATTTTTATACTCATTGTTATATGGATTTTGCAGAATCTGTTATATAT
>CAZRMG010000597.1:0-1974 GCA_964601095.1 uncultured Melioribacteraceae bacterium
AACACCTCTCACGCGGAATTTTGTTTTCAATGCGTTTGGCTGGGGAACACTTACTATCGGGAATATCATCACAGCGATTCTAAACAATAAAATTTCAAGCGCGACAAATCCAAGCGTAACCATAATTTCACCTATTGATGGAAAATAAGTTGTCATCTGATAGGGTGGGGTATAAGCAGTTATAAAAGTATTAATCCTGTTTAATAATACTCCAAAGATTACTAATGCAGCACCGATGAATAGCCCTGCAGGTGATTTAACAAGTTTTGGCGACATAAAAATTCTTAGCGGAACAATTACACCAAGCACAAGTTCAATTGTAAACATTACAGCAGGAACGTTGAATTCATTTAAGTAAACAAACGTTTGGCGTATTACCATATCGCCGATTTTGAATGCGAGATAAATTCCGAGTATCGGTGCTACCATACGTGCAAGATTTGAAAGTATGTGTGTTTCAGGTTTCAGCCCGAATGATTTTGAAGTTATCAATGATTCGAAAATTACCATCGGGAAACCTACGCTTATAGCAGATATTAAAAATAGCAAAGGTGCAACAGGTGTTTGCCAAAGCGGATGAATTTTTGGCCCCGCTATAACCATTAGTGTTCCCAAAGAAGATTGGTGAAGGCAAGAAAGAACAACGCCAGCTATAATGAAAATAAACATTGTTTTATCCAATGCCCTATCCAAAATTCTTAGAAGTTTGTCAACAGGGTTGTTGAATCTTTTTAAAAATCCGGGAAGATTAACTCTACCGATAAATCTTTCCGTAACAATCGGTAAAAATTCTATATATAAAACTGTCATATAAATCATAACGCAAATGCCAACTTCAAAAAGAACAGAGTTACCGTTCCACATAATCAGCGGGTGCCAAATAAAATAATATCGTCCAAGATCGATTGCTACGCTCATCGCAACAAATGTATAACCGAGGGTTGCGGTTAAAAGTGCTGGGCGGACAATTACGTGATATTCTTCTTTATGCATTATATGGCCAAGCGCTGCGGTTGTAAATCCACCCGCGGCGAGAGCAACGCCTGCAGCAACATCAATCCCGATCCAAATTCCCCAAGGAAATTGATTGCTTAAATTTGTAACCGCGCCTATTCCAAAAATTAATCTTGCAAGAACAAAGAAAATTCCTACAACGGCAAAACATGCAATTAGAATTACAATGGGTGTAAAAAATTTTCTTGCAATCGGAGTCGGTTTCATAAATTGATCCATATTATTCCTCCTCCGGTTTGTTTTTTTTATTTTTATTTAACCACATCACGCCGCCGAGCAAAGCATAAAGAGCAATTGGCGGAACAAAGTATGCGAATATTCCATGTTGAATTGTTTCGCTGACGCCGGGAGCCGGGTTTTCCCCGAGTTTTGGGAATTGGAGTTCTGCAAAATCTTTGCTAGCCAAGTACATCCAGCTTGTGCCGCCGACTTCGTGTTCGCCGAAAACATGATCTACATATCTTTCCGGATATAATCTTATTTTTTCATGAGCTACGCGTACCAATTCTTCACGTTTGCCGTAGGTTAAAACTTCCATTGGGCAGATTTCAACGCATGCAGGCAACAATCCTTTAGCGGTTCTTTCATAACAGAAATCGCATTTACGAATTTCGGGCTGAATTGCTTTATTATATTCAAATGCTGGAATTTGGAAAGGACATGCAACCAAACAATAACGGCAGCCGATGCATTTTCCTGAATCCCATATTACAGAACTGTTCTCTTCTTTCGAAAATGCACCAACAATGCACGCGGAAACACAAGCCGGGTGATCACAGTGCATGCATTGAACTTTTACATCGATTGGAAAACTTGTTGATTCTTTTCCGGGATATTCATTTACAACTGTGAGAGCTTTATCATCGGGTCTTCTCATTTTATTAAATACTGATCTGTCATCGTAGTTTTCTATCGGTTCGGTTGGTAAATCATGAGCTGTTTTGCAAGCCCATTCGCATT
>CAZRMG010000598.1:0-1943 GCA_964601095.1 uncultured Melioribacteraceae bacterium
CAGTAATTGTTTTGACTTTCATTTTTGCAAGCTGTTCGGAAACAGTATTAAATCCTAAAGATAATAAAGATGATCCCCCGGTTCTCGGTGGTTGGCCGGAACCGATTACATTTTTTAATACTATCGGCGAAGGTGATTTACAATTAAACATAACATGTAAGGTAGATTATTATCCGTCAATTAATTACAATGTAGTTCAGGTTCATTTCACAAATTCCGAGGATACTTACGGAGGAACCATAACTTTATCGCCAAATATGCCGAGTGCATATAATATTACTTTTTATATCGGGCAAAAGAAGTTGGTTGTGGAAAATATAGGAATGATCCCTGCTTACTTAAACGAGCCTGGTATCTTATATATTTCGGGTACATACTATTCGCAACGGGACGGGCTTCCGTTTCGGATAGAGATTTCGTGGTATGCTGATGGGTCTATAAAAAAATAATCTTATAATAAAGTAGGGTAAGTGCCGAAATCTTTTAGAAAGATTCCGGCATTAAATTTAATCTGAAATAACTTCGATAGCAGGATTAACTTCTCTTCTCAATAAATTTTCAATTGCTACTAAAGTACCGCGGATTGCACTTGGGCAGCTTCCACACGCACCCTGGTAACGGATTTTTAGTGTTAGCCCTTCGAGTCCGCGCACTTCCAAACCGCCGCCGTCGCCTGCCAAAGCAGGGCGCACACGTGTATCAAGTATCTCGTTAATTTTTTTAAGAAGTACCGTTTCTTCTTCTTTTGAAACTATAATTTCCTGTTCAATAGGAATTAAAGATTTGTCGAAGTTTTTTATAAATTCAACAAACGGGCGTTGAATTTGTCCCCATTGAGTTTTGGGATCTTTTTCGATAGTAATAAATTTATCCATATAAAAGACAGAAACCACACCGGGCAATTCAAAAATACCTTTTGCGAGCGGATCGTTCTGCGCTTCTTCTTTATTCTGAAAACTTCTCGTTTCTCTATTCAGCAGTTTTTCATTTAAAATAAACTTTAAAGCCTGCGGATTCGGGGTTAAATCAACATCTTGTACTGATAACATTTTTTTACTCCTTTTTGAAACTAAACCAAAATTAATATCTGATAGTTCTTTTACAATACAAGAATATTAAAATAAGTGATTGTATTCAAGTGGCGGTAAATTTTCGAAAAGTGTTATTTGTTGTTGATAATTAAGACAAACTCGCCTTTTAGATTCTCTTTAGAAACGATTTCTAAGATTTCAGAAACGCGGCCGCGGAAAAATTTTTCATCCTTCATTGTAAGATTAAAAGCTACACATGACGGTGTCGAAGAACCAAATATTTTAACTACATCGCCTAGAATTGCTTTTAATCTATAAGGGGTTTCCATAATTACAATAATTTCTCTAATGTTTTTTAGCCGCAGTAATTCTTTACGCCGAAAATCGCTTTTGGGTGAAAGCCATCCGGCATAATAAAATCTATCAGGTTTGAAGCCGGAACCTATAATTGCAGGCAGAAGGGAATTGGCACCCGGAACAGGAATAACAGCGATGTTGGAATTAATGCACATTTGTACAAGAACAAATCCCGGATCAGAAAATAAAGGTGTACCGCAATCGGTTATTAGCGCTGCGGATTTTCCATCTTTGATTTTTTTTATTATTTCACTCGATGATCCTTCTTCGTTGTGTTCGTTAACCGAAAACAGTTCTTTTTTTATCTCGTAATGTGCAAGTAATCTTTGCGCTTCTTTGAATTCTTCGCAAATAATAAAATCAACTTCCTTAAGAATGGATAAAGCGCGGAGTGTTATATCGTTGTAATTGCCGATTGGTGTTGAAACAAGATATAGTTTGGTGTCCATTATTAATCATGTCTATTGTCATTGCGAGGAATGAAATGACGAAGCAATCTGAAAACTTTAGTTTGCTTCCCCCGCAATAATTGCGGGGTCGCAAAGACAAATTAAT
>CAZRMG010000599.1:0-1937 GCA_964601095.1 uncultured Melioribacteraceae bacterium
ACATTATTTGCCGGAACGAGTGACGATGCAATTAAGTGGGATATCTGTCCCGACCCTATTCGATGGATAAATGAAGACGGTTCCCCCAATCCGACAAGCTATGCTTACGATCCTCGCGTTTTGAAGTTGGATGATTCGTATTATGTTACATGGTGCGATGATATGCACGGCGCTTCAATTGGAATGGGTAAGACAAAAGATTTTAAAACATTTGTGAGAATGCCGAATCCTTTAATGCCTTTTAATAGAAACGGAGTTTTATTCCCAAGAAAAATTAATGGAATGTATAAATTGTTGAGTCGTCCAAGCGACAGCGGGCACACACCGTTTGGTGATATTTTCTTGAGTGAAAGTCCGGATTTAATTTATTGGGGCAATCACAAACATGTAATGAGTAAAGGCGGATCGGGTTGGTGGCAGGGAACAAAAATTGGCGCGGGTCCCGTACCGATTGAAACTACTGAAGGATGGCTTTTATTTTATCATGGAGTATCTGGGACGTGTAATGGATTTGTCTATAGCTTCGGTGCTGTGATTCTCGATATCGATGAACCGAGCAAAGTATCATACAGAACGCGTGATTATTTACTAACGCCGGAAAAAATTTATGAAACAACCGGCTTTGTTCCAAACGTTGCTTTTCCCTGTGCAAATTTATACGATGCGCCGACGGGAAGAATTGCAATTTATTACGGTGCGGCGGATACTTACACTGCAATCGCATTTACTCAAGTTGATGAGTTAATAGAATATATCAAAACTAACTCGGAAGTTTTCTGATGTTAAATGTAAAATGGAAAACGTAAAATGTTTTAAAATAAACCGCGGTAATAATGATGAATCCCAAAACCGAAGAATTGCTAGAAAGAATTTTTAGGTTTGGTGTGGATGTCTTAAAATATTTAATGTCTTTACCTAAAGATAAAGTTTATGATATTATTGTGTACCAATTAGGCAAATCGGCTACATCATGCGGTTCCAACTATGAAGAAGCACAAGGGGCGGAATCAGCTAAAGATTTTAATCATAAAATTGGAATTGTTCTCAAAGAAATTCGCGAGAGTAATTATTGGTTAAGAGTTTTAAATGAAATAATCCCGGTATCGAATACGAAAGAAGAATTGAAAAGATTATTAAATGAAAGTCTCGAACTCAAAAAAATATTTTCATCAATAAAAATAAAATCACAAAAGAATATTAGTAACTAATAGGTAGATGTTTCAAAAATACATTTTCCATTTAACATTAAAACGGAGTTTCCATGCAATACGGTTTTTTTGACGATGCGAACAGGGAATATGTAATTGAGCGACCCGATACCCCGCGCTCGTGGAGTAATTATTTGGGTTCTACAGAATATGGCGCAATAATTACAAACAATGCCGGCGGGTACAGCTTTTATAAATCGGCGGCGCAGGGTAGATTTATGCGCCTCCGCTTCAATGTTATCTCAATGGATCAACCGGGAAGATATTTTTATATACATGATAAAGATAAAAAAGATTTTTGGTCAACATCCTGGCAGCCGGTTGGTAAATCATTAAAAGAATATAAATCCGAGTGCAGGCACGGAACAGCTTACACAAAAATATCTTCTGAATATTCTAACATAAAGACCGAATCACTGTATTTTGTTCCACTTGGTAAAACTTATGAGTGCTGGCATTTGAAAATTGCAAACTCCGATAAAGTAAAAAGAAATTTAAGCGTGTTCACTTATGTGGAGTATGCAAATAACTGGAATCAAAACCAGGATTTGGGCAATCTTCAATATTCGCAATACATTTTAAAGATGGATGTTGTTGACGGAATTATTGATCACGGTACAAATGTTTATATGCCGACAAATCCGGATAATTTTCAAGACGACGGACAAAGCCGACATACCTTCCTTGCAGTTTCCGGCGCCGATGTAGTTGGGTTTGATACAGATCGAG
>CAZRMG010000600.1:0-1935 GCA_964601095.1 uncultured Melioribacteraceae bacterium
CTGTTGCAGGCGGATGCGGCGGTTACGGCGGCAAACCTGGGTCGGACGTTTATCAAGTTGAAGACGAAGCAGTTGCTGGTGATGGTAAAGGAATTTTTTATTTCAGCCGGGATTACAACGGTGGACGCGAGCCAGTTGCATGGGATTTATGGGCAAAGAAAAGTAACTGGCAAGAACTTTTACGATTAAAACCCGAATGGGAACCTGAACTTCAAGACCCTGCTTGTTTTGGATGGATTTCTCTATACAGAACTCCGCCGCAAGGTACTGCAGGCAATCCACTTGATGCAGATCCGTCTTTCTTCAGTATCTATAATGATGAAGGAGATAATTTTAAAGGAAAGGATCTCGATTTTAACGAATACTTTGGCTTGGGAAAATTCCAGCCGCAATTCCTTTACGATTTTGCTAAACATAATTTCAAAAGAGTTAACGATGGAAAATTATATGGATGGTACACTTCCTCATATGGACCATACACACTTGCGCCAGGTGATTCGATAAGAATTATAATTGCAGAAATTGCAGGGCAAATGGATTTAAGAGAAGTTGCAAAAGGAGATCCTAACCGTCAATTTCCGGATAGTTCAATTGCTGCAATAAAAAGAAATGCCGAAGCAGTTCGCAGAGCAATAAGTTGGGGTATTGGTGCAACTGTAAATGGAATTCAACTTGCCGCAGATGTACCGGAACCACCGCCTGCACCAAATTGCCGCGCTAGCAATGCTTCGGTCGGTTCGGATACAGCAGTGATTGCTGTTCAATGGGACAAACTTGCTGAAGAAACTATTATTACGGATAAATCGGGTACCAACTTTTTTGATGGTTCTACCGACCTAAGCGGTTATCGGGTTTATAGAGGAAATGATGAACGCGGTATTTGGGATTTATTAATCGACATTCCGCAAAGTAAATTCATTAATTATTGGAATGCAGAAAAAAATCTTTATGAATACCTGGATAAAGGATTGCAATTCGGATTTGAATTTTATTATTACGTTGAAGCATATAATTCACATCCAAAAACATGGACCTCGGCAAACGGAACTGTAGTTAATAATCTTCATGAATTGAAAAGTGCAGATTATAATAGAACTCCTTTAACATCCGCCAAACCGGGCCCAGTCGATATAAATTCAAAAGGGTTTGACGTCTTCGTTGTTCCAAATCCTTACGTGGATAATGATTTTAATTTTAGTTTCGGCAGCACTTCCAATCGTAAAATTGAATTTAGAAATCTTCCGGAAAAAGCCCGTATAAGAATTTATAATGTTGCCGGAGAACTTGTAAAAACAATTGAACATGATGCGGATTCTTATGGTAATCTTGCTGGTAGCGTTGCATGGGATCAAAAATCTGATTCAGGACTTTTGGTTGCGCCCGGTGTTTACATTTTTGTTGTAGACTCCGAAACTCCCGGTTCCGAAGGAAAGAGAGACACCGGTAAATTTATGATTATTAGATAAGAATCTGTTTACGAAAGTTGAAGCGTAAGTTTCATTTGGAGGAAATTTTGAAAAAGACAATTTTAATTTTATTGATTTTTGCTTTGTGCATTCCTATCAATGCACAGTTTAATAAAGTCGGCAGAACCTCACTTCAGTTTGTTAAGATTGGAATCGGGGCGCGCGAAACTTCGATGGGCGAAGCATGCATTGCAAATGTGAAAGATATTAATGCTGTTTTCTGGAACCCTGCGGCGCTTACAAAAATACATGGTACTCAAACATCCTTTCATTACACAAAATGGTTTGCAGATTTAAATGTTATGTCTGCTGCAGCAGGAATTAACCTCGGTAATTTTGGCGTTGTCGCTCTCAGTTATTCATTTCTTGACTATGGAGATTTTGAAGAAGCAACTGTTACAAGTTCATCCGGTGGAATGGATACACGAACCGGAAATTTATTTACCGGCAAAGATGTATCGATGGGAAT
>CAZRMG010000601.1:0-1930 GCA_964601095.1 uncultured Melioribacteraceae bacterium
CCGCCTTGCGGGATTTCGCTTTAACAAGCAACAAATAACATTTGCTCAAATTTACAACTAACATAGTATCAAGTATCCAGCATCAAGTATCTAAAATCGCAACTTCACATCTTCACCTCTTCTGAATTTCTGCATTTGTCATTTGTTCGAACTATGCTGATAGAAAATCTTCGATATTAATACTTGCTTGTTTAAGAATTGCCTTTAGCGTTCCTTCGGGCATATCACCCGGATGATTAGGAATTGTAGTAAACCTATTTGTGGATGGATTAAACCATATTTCATGACTGCCTGCAGCCTGACGATAGAATATAAAACCGAGTTTTTTAATTTTATAGATAATATCCCTGTATTTAAATCCTGCTAATCTCGACATTAAATTCCTACTACAAGGGGATAATTAAATTTTGTCCCGGCATCTTTAAGCACATATTCCATATTATTATCATTGTTTTGCGCTTCAAGTAGTTTCTTTACAACATCACGCGCAATTTCAATTGTTTCGGTAATTGTTCTTCCTTGGGCAACAAGTCCCTGAATATCCTCAGATGTTGCGAGATACAGACCTTCCGGTAATTTTTCCAATTGAATATTTATTATCTTTTCCATAACTCCTCTTGCAATCAATTTAGCACTAATATAAAGTTAACCGATTACTTAATAAGATATTACTTTTTCCACTAAAAAAATAATAGAGATATCTTACATCTAAACTTCTTCTACCCGCATTGATGATTAAATTCTAATTCTCAAATCCTCAATCCCCGCCCTGAGCCGTGCCGAAGGGCTCCAACCTTCTCAACTTCCTATATTCTAAACTTCAGACTTCTGAGATCGGAGTTCAGATATCAGCCAGTATAAAACGTTCAGATGTTTGGTTAATAGTATTTATTCTTTTAACAGTAAAACAAATTCTTCGGGTGATAAGTTTGTATCCCTCAATATTTTGCGCAACAAACCGCGTCCTACAATATGATTCGGAACTGTTATTGATTTCTTACCTTCGCATTTAAACCGGATATGGCTTCCATGCTGCTTGACTTCTTGATAGCCGGTTTTTTTAAGTGTTCTTATAATTTCTTTACCGTTAAGAACGGGTAAGCGGGTCATAAATTAAATAGTTATTGTATGAAGACTAATCTCTTGCGGATTATACATTTTAAGAATATCGCGATTGGATTTTTCTTCCAGTATTAATTCAATTACTTCTTTGATATTTTTCAATGCTTCATCAAGTGTTGCACCTTGGGAATAACAACCGTCAAACAAAGGGCATTCAACTACGTAAAAATTATCCTCGTCTTTTTCAATGTATAACGGCAACTGTTTTTTCATTTTACGCGTTTTTGTTTTTATTGTATTCATTTTTCAATTTTGTTAACAAATCTTTGTATAATTTAATATAAAACCTGTATTTATGCTATGCCCCAGGCAAGTAAAAAGCATAATGCAAAGTGCACCGCTTTTAGCTGGGTAAACGCCGGGCAGAGTGAAGTTTGCATTCTAAAATTCATTTATTATCTACCTTCTGTTTTCTGACATCTGATATCTGAGTTCGGAAGTTGGAGGTCGGAGATCAGAAATCGGAGGTCGGAGTTCGGAGAACGGAGGACAGAAAACCGACATCAGAGTATAAAATGTTCATGAATGCCAATTATTTATTAACGTATGTATTTTTGAATTAAGTCGATCATATCTTTGATCTAAATTTGAAAAAACCTCCGGCTTGATATAATTGAAATCTTTTGCAAATTCCAACCATCCCCTAGTTTCTTCCGATGAGCCAATTGAATCAACTAAATGTCTAATAAATATATTCTCATATTTACGTTTTGCAAATCCTTCACGAATATTTATTGGTACAGAACGCGAAGATCTTCGAATTTGATCAATCAAGGAGTATTTCTCATCATGTGGAAATGTTTTTGTT
>CAZRMG010000602.1:0-1922 GCA_964601095.1 uncultured Melioribacteraceae bacterium
TATTCCAGCCCATGGGCGGGGTTTTTGCTAGTCCTTCAAATTTTTGCGCTAAGATATTTGAAGATAAAATACAAAGTGCGCAAATAAGTATAACCGTTTTCAAAATATATTTGAACATTTCAACTCCAGTTAATTAGTTACAAAAGAATTTATCCCATCAATACAAGAACTTCGTTTGAATCTTTCATTATATCAAAAGAAATTACATTGCCAGAAATCTTTTCTCCGTTGACTTCAATTTCTTTAACTCCTTTTTGAACCTTGTTTTCGTTTTTTATGATGATGTTGAAATTCTTTCCCCTGAATTTTCGTTTGATTTTAATCTGATCCCATTCCGAAGGAATACAAGGATCGATTTTCAAACCATTGTAATCCGGTTGTACTCCGAGAATAAATTGCGCGGCGGTATAATACGCCCACGAAGCTGTACCGCTTAACCAAGGCAATCGCGATGAGCCATAACGGGGATTATATTTACTGCATGTGAATTGCGCGTAAACATATGGTTCGGTTTGTCGCAGTTCAGCTTTTGTATTGTAAGCCGACGGCATAAATTTCCTGAAATATTCATAAGCGCGTTCACCGTTTCCTACAAGAGCTTCGGCAATAACAACCCAGCTTTGAGTGTGCTGAAAAATTGACGCGTTTTCCTTCATGCCTTTGTTGAATAACCTTGCTTTAATTACATGCGGATCTGTTTTATCAAATGGCGGATCATTAATCATCAATCCGTAATCCGTTGATAATTTTTTATTTACTACATCCAATAATTCTCTTGATTTTTCTGGCGAAGTATGACCGCTAATAACCGCCCATGGCTGCGGTTCAAGAAAAATTGATCCTTCTTCATTTTCCTTAGAACCGAACTTTAAACCATCGGCACGATACGCGCGCAAATACCACTCGCCATCCCAAGCGTGCTTTTCCAAATTATCATCTAGTTTATTTAAATGATCCTCTGCCCATTTTTTATCTTCGTGCTTGTTTAATATCTCAGCGATTTCGATAAATATTTTTAAAGCGTATCTTAATTGAAAAGCAACAAAGGTTGTTTCACCATCTTGCCCTAAAACCAAACAATCATTCCAATCTGCCGATAGACCGCAGGGAAAACCGTGTTTGCCGGAATGATCAAGATTAAATTGAATTGCGCGTTTTAAATGTCCAAATACTGTGTCTTCACCTTTGTCGGCATATGGTAAAACTTTTTCATAAAAAGAAATGTCGCCTGTTTCTTTTACGAAAGCGGGTATAGTATTAAACAGCCACATACAATCATCGGAGCGGTACTCGTTTTCTTCTGGAGCTTTTTCGCTTCCGGGTTTATGCGCGAAAGGTTTTACAACCGGCATAGCCCCACCGTTAGAAACTTGTCCTGTAATCATTAATTCTAATCTTTCTTTAACATCATTTGGAATTGCGTGTAAAATTCCGAGCATGTCTTGAACAGTATCGCGGTAACCGAGTCCGTCGCGTTCGCCCGAATAAACCAAGCTTGCCGCTCGCGACCACGCAAACGTCATTAAATTATTGTATGGATTCCAAGTGTTGAACATGCTGTTGAATTCCGCATCGGGAGTTTGCGCAGTCATTCCTTCAATTTTTGGATGCCAATAATTTTTCAGTTTTTCAAATTCTATAATAACTCTTTTAGGATCACCCAATTCTTTAACAGCAGCTTTTCCTTCAACAGCCGCTGCGCCAATTCCCATCAGCACAACAAGTTCTTTAGTTTCGCCGGGATTTAATTCAACATCAACATGCAAAGTACCGCATCCGTTATCACCCACGGCAATTGAGTTGCTGCATTTTCCGTTTTCAACCGCTATTGGATTAGTGTAAGTTCTATAGGGTCCTAAAAACACATCTCGATCTGTATCAAACCCAACTACATCGGCGCCGGAAACTGCAAGGAAGGTATG
>CAZRMG010000603.1:0-1922 GCA_964601095.1 uncultured Melioribacteraceae bacterium
TCGGTTTGCTTACTTCAGAAAAGTTTGATGAAGTTGTAAGACCCGAAAAGATGATAGGGCATAATAAGTAGTTTTAATTTTCTGTGATTTTCTAATTATACTATTGGCCGTAAAAAGTTGGAAAAAGGCGCATTATTATAGTGCGCTTTTTTATTATACAAAGCTGAACATTTTGTCTCTAAATCCTTCCCGAACCCTAATTAATATCATTTCTACCATAGGCATTCCCTTGAAAGTGCCCGATGTTTTTTCGGGTGAGAAATCTTAAACAATGAATCTCTAAATAATGAACGAATTCACTCGATAATAATAATAGATTTTATCGTGTGGACAAGTTTATGACGACAGTCTCATAAAAACAAAAATATGTTCATGAACGATAAAATCTCAAACACGAAAGTGAAGATAAATGGAAATCAAAAAAGGTATTTATGCGGAGTATCAATTTTTATTTTTTTATCGGGACAGTTTTTATTCTCCATAATACAGCTATTCCTCAAAATATCGTGCATGATTATGCCCAGTTAAAATGCGCAACTCCAATTTATCTTGAATACGAAAACATTGAAGCAAATCTTATTTCCTCAAAAAGCAATGAATTGAATTCTTATCATTTATCAAATTCGATAAAGTCGGTTGAATCTCAAATATATTATTCGCCATCCGGAATTTTTCAATTAAACTATGAAACGACAGGCGTCAATTCTGTTCCATTACACGATAACGATATGAATGGTACACCGGATTATATAGAACGTATTGCAGAATATTTTGATTACTCATGGAAGCTGCTTGTTGATTCATTAGGATTTACCGAACCACTTGTAGAAAATAAAAAGTATCAAGTTGAATTTAGAAATATATTTGCCGCCGGGGGAACTATAAAAGATCCTGACGATGATAGATATACTAAAATTATTCTGAATAACGACTTGATAGAATTCGGCAGAAAATGCGGAAATGTGAAAGACTCAATGGGAATTGCGAAAGTTACAGCTGCCCACGAATTGAAACACGCAGTTCAATATGTTTACAACAAATGGCGAGATAAAAGTTGGCTCCTCGAACTTGATGCAACATGGTTTGAAGATTTCGCCTATGATGATGTTGATAATTATTTGAATTTTTTAACTGCCTCGCATATTACCAATCCGGGTTCATCGTTTTCAAACGGAATGGGCTATGGTAATTGTATTTGGATGCAATATCTAACACAAACTTACGGCGTGCAGATTAATCGTGAAATCTGGGAAGCATCGGCAAATGTTAATGTTCCATTTAGCGATAACACAAGCAACGACATAATTAATGAAGTACTATTAAAATACGGTAGTACAATTGAATCTGCGCTGACTGAATATTTTATATGGAATTATTTTTCCGGGACAAATTCGAATTCACAAATCAAAACGTATAAAGATGCGAAACTCTATCCAATTCCAAAATCTTGCACAATAATAAGCGAACCCTCAAGTTCAGGCTTACTAGTTGGTCGGCAAAAAATGTCTGCTGATTTTATCAAGTTTAATGAAGATGCCGTTGATTATCCGTTTGAAATCAAACTTGTTTTCGAGAATAGCGAAAACAACGTTGTGTTAATTCTTAAATACGCCGATGACAGTTACGACATTAGTTATCTGGAACAAGAAAATGATTCTGTATGCTATCGACAAGAATCACAGCTAAAAAATTTTGAAGAAGTTATACTAATTCCGGTTGGTATTTCATCGAGTTCAAACAACTATAATTATACTTTTAGAATAAGTCCCGCGATTGTTGATAAAGATTTCTCTGTACCTGTTATATCGATTTATGAACATAGCGAACAATTAAATCCGGCAAAATTTCCTTTTTCTATTACTACCGAAATAATAGACGAAAGCGGAATTGATACGGCTTACATAGAATATCGATTTAACAAC